>JAPYWZ010000004.1 GCA_028276105.1 Microgenomates group bacterium
AAATTGATAATCGAAAGTCTTTTATCTTCACTTTCATTAAATCGGCCTCCTTCTTCTTTTTTGCGACAGGTTATAATGATATTTTTTTCGTTTAAAGTTAATTTTTTTAATCTTTCTAAATTAGAAAAATCAATTTTTTTAAGATAATCAATCCTCAGTTCCAAAAAATCAGCCAAATTTTTATATTTTTGATATTTTTTCATTAAACTTTCTAAGCTTTCCTCAGCTAAAATAAGACAAATTTTGTAATTTTTCACTTTCATTTTTATTTTTTAACTTTTAATTTTTCCAACAAAACTTTTCTCATCACTTCAATCGGTGCTTTTTTGCCGGTATAAATCTCAAACTGGGCCACTCCCTGATACAAAAGCATCTCAAAACCAAAGATTATTTTTGCCCCTTTCTTTTTTGCTTCTTTTAAAAGTTTGGTTTCTTTAGGATTATAAACAACATCAAAAATAATTTGATTCTTTTTTAAAAAAGAAGGGTTAATTGGCGTTTGGTTAACTAACGGCTCCATCCCAACTGAGGTGGCGTTGATGATAATATCAAAATTAGAAACTTCTTTTTGGTGATTAAAGTTTAAAACTTTTGCTTTAAACTCTTTAGCCAATTTTTCGGCTTTTTCCAATGTTCGATTTAAAATATAAACCAAAGCCCCTTTTTCCTTCAGTCCATAAACAATGGCTCTGGCGGCTCCACCGGCTCCCAAAACCAAAACTTTTTTTCCCTTCAAAGAAGTTACTTTCTCCAAAGGAATAACCGCTCCAAGCCAGTCAGTATTATAACCACAAAGCAAACCATTTTTTTTAACCACCGTGTTTACTGCCCCAATTTTTTTTGCTTTCTCATCAACCCAATCTAAGTATTTTAGAACCTCAACCTTATGAGGGATGGTACAGGTTAAACCGTAAAAATTATCCATTACTCTCATTGCCAAAATCACTTCTTTTAGATTGGCAACTTTTACATTGGCACCAAGATAAACAAACTGATCATCAATCGCAAGTTTCTCATAGGCAGCATTATGCATTGCCGGTGATAAAGAGTGAGAAACCGGATCACCAACGATGATAATAAATTTAGATTTGGCTGATAATCTCATCGGAAACCTCCTCAACTGTTTTTTTATCAGTTAAAACTATTAAATCGGCATAATTTTCATAAAGGTAACGCCTTAAACAATAAATTTTTTTGGCTTTTTTTAGATCTTTAAAAAGAGGTCGTTGATTATCGTTTTTTAATCGTTTTTTAATTTCTAAAAACGAAGTTTTAAGATAAACGATTATGCCATTTTTTTCTTTTAAATAATCAAGAATAATCTTATTCATCACCACCCCACCCCCGCAATCAAAAATACCAAAAGAAATGTCTTTTAAACTTTTTGCCATCTCAATCTCATACTCCCGAAAACCAATCTCATATTTTTCTTCAATTAACTGATCAAGCGAATACAACGGTAAATTTAATTTTTCACTTAACAACAAAGAAACTGAGGTTTTACCGCTACCCATAAAGCCAATTAAAATGATTTTTTTCATAACTCTTTGATAAAAACTCCTAAAAACTTTAATTTCTCCCAAAAATCAGGAAAAGATTTTTTAACAACATCGGGATTTTTGATTTTTATTCCAGCAATTTTTGTCCCCAAAATGGCAAAACTTAAAGCCATTCGATGATCGTTATACGTTTCAATTTCCGCCCCATGCGGTTTGCCACCAAAAATAGTAATTGAATCATCGTTAATTTCCGATTTTATTCCAATCTTTTCAAGCTCGTTTTTTAAAGCCAAAAGCCGATCTGACTCTTTAACTTTTAACGTGGAAAGACCAGTAATCTTTGTCACTGAAGGAATGATTGAGGCAACCACTGCCAAAGTCAAAGAAGAATCAGGAAAATTCTCAAGACAAACATTGACGGCTTTTAATTTTTCTCCTCCACATACAGTCATCTTTTTCTTATCTTTTTTCACTTTACATCCCATTTTTTCAAAAACATTAATTAATTGACTATCAGGTTGGGAAAAAGACGAAAGATTGACTGAAAGACAACTTTTGGTTAAAGCAGAAATTCCAAAAAAATACCCAGCCGATGCCGCATCAGGCTCAATAAAATAACTTCTTGGTTGGTAAAAAGATTGGGGGACAAAATACTGACTTTTTTCTTTATTAACTTTTACCAAAACTCCAAAATCTTTCATTACTAAAATTGTTAGATCAACAAAAGCTGAAGAAACTAGTTTATCTTTAATTTTAATCAAAAGCCCACCTCTAATCAAAGGCGCAATCATAAGAAGGGAGGAAATAAACTGACTACTTATTTTTCCCGAAATTAAAACTTCATTTTTATTAATTATTCCTCCTTCTATTTTTATCGGTGGAAAACCCTCTTTTTTAAGATAAGAAATTTTTACTCCCAAACTTTTTAAAGCCAAAACTAAATCAGAAATCGGTCTTTCTCTCATTCTTGGCTCACCATCTAAAATAACCCTACTTTTTATTAGAGAAAAAAGGCCGGTTAAAAAACGCATGGTTGTTCCCGCCATCTTAACATTAAAGGTTTTATCAAAAACATTTAAAAACTTATCAACGCCACCTTGAACTTTAAGATAATCTTCTTTTTTTTCTATCTCTATCCCACTTGCTTTTAAAATCTCAATCAAAACTTGAGAGTCTTCACTTAAAGAATAGTTGTAAAGATAAGAAACCCCAGAAGTTAAAGAGGCGATAATTAAAGCCCGATTGGTAATACTTTTTGAACCAGAAAGATTAATTTCTTTTTTTACTGGTTTTTTTAATGGAATAATCTCAAAAATACTCATAAGGTTATATAATCGATAGCCAAATTGATAATCTTTTCTGAAACTTCCACATTAAAAACCGCTTTGCCGATTTTTTCTGGCAAACTAAATAATATTTTTTGGTTAATATTTTTTTTGTCATTAATCATTAACCTTTTTAAGTAAACTTTTGAAAGATTAATTTTTTGAAAAAGCTGATACTTTTTGATAATTTCTTCAATCAAGAAAAAGTCTTCTTTTTTTAAAAGACCGATTTTTTGAGCAATAAAACTTTCTCCAATCATCCCCAAAGCCACCGCCTCCCCATGAAGAAGAGGTTTTTTGGTTTTTAAACTTAAACTCTCAATCGCGTGCCCTAAAGTATGACCAAAGTTTAAAATCTTTCTCAAACCCTTTTCTTTTTTATCTTTTTGAACAATCTTGGTTTTAATTTTTATTGACCAGTCAATAACTTTTTTTAAATTTTTTTGGTCAAAAATATCGGCAACTTTTAAAAGAAAATCAAAATATTTTTGATCAGCGACAATGGCGTGTTTGATAATTTCAGCAAAGCCAGCGATAAACTCTCTTTTTGGTAAAGAGGAAAAAACAAAAGTATCGATAAAAATCATCTTTGGCTCATAAAAAGTGCCAATTAGATTTTTTACTCCCAAAAAATTAATTCCGGTTTTTCCGCCAATTGAGGCATCAACTGCTCCCAAGATGGTAGTTGGAAAATTGATATAATCAATTCCTCGCATATAAGTAGAAGCAGCAAAGCCGCCAAGATCAGTAATTACCCCTCCGCCAAAGTTTAAAAGAAGTGATTTTCGGTCAAAATTATTTTCCAAAAGTTTTTGCCAAATAAAAGTTAATGTTTTTAAATTTTTTTCTTTTTCACCGGGTTTGATGGTAATTAATAAAAAATCTTTTTTTAAGCCATCTTTTAATTTGTCAAGCCACAAACTGCTAATTACTTTATCGGTCAAAACTGCCAATTTGGTATAGGAATTTAAATCAATATATTTATTGATTTTTGTTAAAATTTTTTCATCAATATAAATTTTCATAATGGCGAAACTAATTCTCGAAACTCACTAATTTGCTGACAAAGAGAATCTAATTCTTCAATGGTAATATGTTGTTCAGTATCGGTTTTTGAGCGGCCAACCTCAATCAAAGCCCCATCGTACAAATAGTTTTCCTCATCAATCATCATTTTGGCCGCCTCAACGGTGGCTTTAACAATTGAGTCGCGCAGTTTTGGGCCGTGAATATGAGAGGGATCAAATAAAAGTTTGGTACCGGTTGAAACTTTTACTCTTCTTGCGGCTTGATGAACTGGTAAATTGCGATAATCGCCTTTGCTGTAAACATCAACACCGCGATGAATTAAAAATAAATATTGATCAAAACCGGGATCGATCATCCCAGTATAATGAGCCAAACCAATCCAAGTTTTTTCCATGGTTGTTTGACCAAGCATCTCATCACCATACCATTTTGGGTTTTTAAGGCCCAAATACCAATGATTTTTGCGACAATACTCCCCCATTATTTTTACCGGCCAACCCAGTTGATTAACCGCCGGATTCCAAACTAAAACTTTTTCTTTGGGTAAATATTTTTCCATAAGAGAAAGTTGTAAAAAAGGATCCATCACTTCAGTGGCCACCAATAAATTGGTATCTTTAATTATTTTTTTTGCCATTTTCACACTTTCATAAACCTCAAAATCGAAGTTACCGCTTAGGAGTTTTTTTAAGTTATTCTGATAAATCTCAAAATCAATCCCCATTCCCTTACCTGAAGGATTATAAGACGTTCTTGATTTTAAACCCACCACTCTTGTCCCAAAAATCGCTTTCTTTTTTCCTTTTTTTGAGGAAACGTAAATCTTTGAAATTTTATAAATATCCTCTAAATTTTGATAATCAATCGAACAAGGCCCGGCAATAATATAAAATTTTTTATTGGTAATCATTTTTTGATTTTTTGCCAATCAGCTAAAAAAACTTGTAATCCTTTGTCAGTTAAGAAATGACGATACATTTGCGTCAACACTTTATAAGGGACGGTGGCGATATGACAACCCAAAAAAGCGGCTTTTTTCACATGATAAACGTTTCTCACACTGGCTGCAATAATTTGGCTTTTGAACTGATAGCGATTAAAAACAGAAACGATTTCTTCAATTAACTTTAAACCATCCTCGCCATTATCTTCTAATCGACCAATAAAAGGTGAAACAAAACTTGCTCCCACTTTTGCCGCAAGTAAAGCCTGAGAAAGAGAAAAAACAAGAGTAATATTGGTTTTTACTCCTTGTTTCTCAAGTTCATAAGCGGCAGCTAAACCATCTTCGCTTATTGGGATTTTATAGACAATATTTTTAGCAATTTTAGCCAGTTCTTTTCCTTCCTTAATAATCTCATCTTTTTTGATTGCTACTCCTTCAACACTGACTAGCCCAGAAATTAAAGAACAAATTTTTTTGATTAACTTCGCCATTGAAAGATTTGCCCCACTTTTTGCCATAAGAGTAGGATTGGTGGTTATGCCATCAACTACTTTTAATTTTGAGGCCTTTTCAATCTCCTCAAGATTGGCGCTGTCTAAAAAGATTTTCATAAGTGTTTAATAAAATTAAACTAATAACAAAAAAACCCCGCCGTTGGCGGGGTGAAATGTTAGTTTTTAGCCACTAAAAAACCACCCCGCCTAAAGTGGGGTAAAAGAAAAAGTAATAATTTTTGTTTTTCCCAGTCATATTTTTAAATAATAACACATATAAAAAATTATGTCAATAATAATTTACAAATTTCTTAAAAAGTTAAAAAGAACAAGATAATAGCTTTCTAAACTTTTTATATCTACCCATTCATTATCGCCATGTAAATCGCCACCAATTGGCCCAAAAGTCACCCCCTGGCATCCCACTTGATTAAAATGACGGATATCTGATCCGCCGTGTTTGACAATGGTTTTTATATTTTTCTTTAACACTTTTTTTGCTTCTTCTTTTAGTTTTAAAAGATAAAAGTTTTTTTCATCGGTAAACTGGGGTGGTTCAAAAAGGATAATTTCAATTTCTCCTAGATTACCAACTAATTTTTTAAGCTTTTTTATAAGGATTTCTTTTCCTTTTTCAAAGTTTTTTTTGGAAAATTCTTCTGGAATATAGCGAATATCAAAAGAAATTGTTGCTTCATCGGGAACTTTGTTAAAAGTTTGATTTCCTGTTTCAATTTTGGCTAAGTTAAAAGTAGTTTGCCAGGCTTCTTTTTTTGGCACTGGGTATTTTTTTTCAATTTTGTCTAAAATTTTTTTTGCCATCCATAAAGCATTTTTTCCTTTCCATGGATAAGCCCCATGCGCTGCTTTTCCCTTAGTTTTTATCTTTAGCCAGATGATACCTTTGGCTTTATTGTTTACGCCAAAATCGGTCGGTTCACCGGCGATGACAAAATCGGCTCTTACTCCTTTTTCAATCTGATGCTTTGTGCCGCAAAAACCCCCTATTTCTTCATCAGTCACCAGTTGCAAAGCTAAAGGATAGGAAACTCTTTTGGCCAATTCTTTAAAAACCAAAATCTCAACCGCTGCTGCCCCTTTCATATCAATTGCTCCTCGTCCAAAAAGTTTGCCATCTTTTTCATAAGGTTTAAACTGCTCGTCTTTTGCCGAAACCACATCCAAATGAGCATTTAAAATTATTTTAAATTTTTTCGGACGTGTTTTTTGCGGATAAATCAAGGCTGATGGAAAGCCTTCCTTTTCAAAGCGTTCGATGGTAAAGTCTTTAACTTCCTTAAGTGCCAAATCCAAAACATCATTTAAGGCTTTTTTGTTGTCGCGGGTTGAGGGGATGGAAATTAAAGATTTGGTTAAAGATAAAATTTTGTTGAGCATAGAAAAATTATAAAATTTAAAATTTTAAATAAACTTTGTATTCATCAAACTTTTCTTCAATCAATTTTATAAAATTTAAAGCTTCGTCATAAGAAAAATTTGCTAATACATCTTGAATCTCTTTAAGATAAATAGCAGATTTTTTTTTCAAAACTTCAAAATCAATCTCAAAAACTTTATTTTTTTTCTGAAAAATTTTGTCTTTAATAAAATTAACAAATAAATATTTAGCACTAAAAGCATGTCCTTTTCTTTCTGGGACTTTTTTAGCTAATTGATATTGAGAAAAAATATCAGTAATTAACCCTTGAATTAAAAACTCATAATTTTTTTCAGAGATAAATTTATACTCTATTAAATAAGGTGATAAATGGATTGCAAAAACATCAGATTTTAGTTCTTCAAAAAACCAAAAAAAATCTTTAAGTCTTTCTTTTGAAGTGCTATAAATAGCATAGCCATGACCTAATTCATGAAGAAAAATGCCCATTTGGGTGTAAAAAATTAAATCCTTTAAAGAAATGGATTGATTGAACAAAGATTTATAAACCAAAACACCATAATTTTTTACTCTTTCCGCAATCGCGTTCTCAAATATTAATTTTTTGGCTCCATATTTATTTAAAACATCTTTACAATCAGTATTATTAGATGGTCTTGCCCAAGCAACCGCTTTCATTTTGGCTACTTCACCTCCATAGACATAAATGTCGCCAACCTCAATAATTTCTTTTCTAGGAGTAACATCAGAGGGGAAAAAAACATTCTCTAAGAAATTTTTTTTAATTTTTTTTGTAATCTTTTGATAAAGCTTTTCTTTTGAAAGGTTTCGAATATAAACACAGCTTGAGTAATAAGTTTTTACCCCAAATAATTTATCGTGATAAGTAAGAAGAGGGCCGATTGCAATATTTATTGGATAATCAGTCCTCATCAGAACCCAAGTTTTTTCACTTTCTTTATAATTACCTTCAATTAGATGAATAGCTCTTTGATAAAGGAATTTTTTAAAATCTAAGTCACCACATTCTTTAGCAGCAAAAATTAGATATTTGGCTATTTCACCTAATTCTTTTTGATAATAATCTTCGTATCGAAAAGAAACAATATCATTTCTATTATTCTTTAAAAGCGTATAGTAAGATAAAATCAGGTGATTTTTTTTGTTTGCTTCTAAAATTATTTTTTTATCTACTTTTTTTGGATAGCAAAAATAATCACTTGTTATTTGTTTAACAAAAATTCTATCAGTAATTTTAGTGGCTAAACTGAGATATGCTAAAACTTTTTTCTGACTTAAATCAAGATTATTATAAAGCGGAGTATTAAATTTCTTGAAAAAAGATAAATTTCTCATATTTTAAAAACTAAATATTGACTTAATTTCTTTTCACGAGTTTTTTCTCAATTAAGTCGATTCAATACGTGAGGTGAAACGGCAATAAATAAAATCTGATCTCCTCTTGAAGGATTAAAGCCGTATGTTCGTTCTAAGGCTTTGTATAATGGATTTTCAGTTACTCTTTTAATCCCTGATTCTTGAGCAAATCTTATTGCTCCACTTTGGTAATCAGGAGGTGTGCCGGAAATCATATTTAAACCAGGAATCTTTCTCATTTCCTCTATTTTCTGTGCTAAAAAAGGTGGTAAAGTTATTAAATTACCATTAGCGTCAAGGCGAGGAAATGCTACCCAAGCTTCTTCTCCTTCTCTTCCAAAACCCTCTTTAGCCAATTTAGTCCATAATAAAGGAAGCCTCTCTTCGTTAGTTGAAGCTCCAAAAACATTAACAGGAAGTTTCTGCATCGTAGTTACTACATGAGTTCTATAAACACCGGGAGCATCAGGCAAGGATACAGAGGCATTACGATATAACATCCTAATATCATCCAATTGGGCCAATATTATTCCATAAACACCAACGATTCTTCCATTAGAATCACAGGCAATCGTTGCCATTTGTTGATTAGATTCTTGAAAAGCATAGTAAATTAAATCATCAACACTGATACCAAGACGACTAGCTAATTGATGCATTTCCTTAATTTCTCCCAATTTTTTTAACAAATCTCCAGGTATTTTTTGAGAGTTTAAAAAATGAAAGAAAACATAAGGCGTTGATTTGCCATCAGGACCTTCGACATTAACTTCTTCTTCTAAAATGAAGGCAGAATTATCTTTTTTTGTCACAAATTTAAAAATTGATTCTCCATCGTTCCTTTCAAATGGTATTAAAGATTTAAGCAAGTCAGTTAATACTGGACTTAATCTTTCTCTAATTGATAATAAAAGTTTTCTTTCATCTCCCATAAGTAGTTTTGATTAATTTATAAACAATTTAAAAAATTGTACCAAATTTTTATAAAATCTCCAAAGTATAAAAAACTCTTTTTATAACTTCTTCTACCATCCTTGGACCTCCTAAAAGATACAAATTAGCAAATGGTTGACGACTATTGGCTTTAGACAAATGAGTCATGCCCTCAAGAACCTTTATGTGAGCTGCTAAAGCTGTTTTGAGTAAAGCTAGGTCATGCTGATATTTACTATCCGTTTCCATCATTTCTATTTCTTTTTGTAAATTATTAATTGTTTCTTTTAATCTATCTATTTCTTCAACTAGTTTTGCTGTAAAAGGATTTTTTCCACTGAAAAAGTTATTAATCTTTGCATAAAGATTGCCTTCTTTCTCTAGTTGATCTTGAAGTCTTCTTAACCCTTCTCTAAAATCATAGGCTAAAACCGTCGATCCACCATCTGTATTTGGGTTAAAAAAAGAAATAAGATTTCTTAATTGATTAATTGATGTTTCATTTAAATTTGATTCATCAATCTCGCCAGTAAATTCTCCTTGATAGCCTAAAACTCGACTTTTTTCCATCAATTTTTCAGCTAATTTTATTAAATATTGTCTTTCTAATTCATTAATCTCGACCTCCTGTCTTTTTGCTTCAAAATACTGAGGATTTAAGCTTCTTATGAAACTACCTAATAAATCTTTTAATGTTTCAATTACCAAAGTCCTTTTATTTTCATCTTCAGGTAAAATCAATGCCACATCTTGACTAGAAATTTCTCCTTTTTTACCTGCGATTGATTTTAAAGCTTCAAATATATTTCTCTCTGCTTCATTGTTAAACAATTCCGGTGAAATAGTATCCAATTGAGGTTTTATTTTTCTTAATGTTTTTATTAATTCTCTAGTTAATTTTTCCAATTTAGAGTTATCGCCGCCATTCTGTAATAAATTTTGAATTTCGTTAACTATGTTTAATCCATTAATCGAAGACATATAACAATTTCCTTCTTGCAATAATCTTACCAATACCTCATCGATATTTTCATTATTTGTAGGCATTAAATGAGTTAAATTATGTTCTCTAAGATAATTTTCTAACAACTTTCTTTTTTCTTCTTCATTTTTATTTTTCCACTGTGGTAAATTAGACAACAATTCCCGTAGACCCTTATCCGGCTTATTTAACAACCTAATATGCATCCTTTTTTCTTCAAGAATCTGTTCAGATATACCCGTTTCTCTCTCAACTTCTTGTACTGTTTGCCTAAATCTTTCCGCAGCTATTCTTTTCAAAACATAAACAACTATTTCTGGAGTTAATATGTTTTGCTCGTTATAAGCTAATTGAGAAAAACCTAATTCTCTCCCTATTTTTAAAAACTCAGGCAAATGAGACAATTCATTACCAAGTTGCCTTAAACTTTCTTCATTAGCTTCACTTAAAGTTGAAATTAGATGCTGAAAACTTAATTTGGCTAATTGGAGCCTGGCATAACGACTTAGATTGTACATAGAATTTAAAAGACCTAGAGAAAAATATTCTTGTTTTTTTTTCAGTCATTGGAATGATTCCATTTAAAAACTCTTCATATTGATTTATTAAGTTTAAAAGACTGTCGGGCAATACTTGAGAATAATCTCTTATTACAGAAATTGAAGTTCTAGCTTGGATTATTAAATCTTCTAATGAAGCATTAATTGGTATTGCTTCTGACTCAGAAGTTCTTAAAGAACCTAACATATTCTGCAATAACCTTAAATTTTGTCTTTTTTCTGCAATAGTCCGTGAAGCTTGTAAAAATGATCTATACGCTTTATCAATCCATGATAGATATTCTGGTGAAGCCATATTATTTTCACTTACTTGACGAAGCATAATTTCAAACTTATCTCTTAAATCACCAGGTTTTAATAACTCACCTAATAAAACCTGTGCTTTTTTTTCGTATTCTCTCCAATTTCTACTAAATTCATGTGTGCTTATCTCTGGTCTTCCTAGAAAATAACCAAGAAAATTTCCATACTCACCAGATAAATTAATCGTATGTTCTTCTAATGATGCTAAAGCATCATAAGGCAACTGATGTTGTCTAATAACATAAACAGGAGGAATAGTTTCATTTGGAAGTTTTTTTCTTAAAAGCCTTAAAAATTCCCCAGAAATAGGTGTGTATGAAGAACCAAATCTTGGTAAAAGTAAAGCTTTTCTTACTTCATCTCTTCCAGAATATTGATAAGCAGGTAAAGCAGCAACTGCTTTTAAAGAAATAGCAACCTTTTCTCCCACCATTCTTTTAATTTCTTCCCGTTCTAAAGCCCTTAATATCATCTCTAAATTTGTATGCCTGCCTTTAATTTCGACTTCGTTAGTAAAATGTCCATTAATATATAAAGCATAGATATTATCTTTTCCCGTGAAAATATATTTAACTGTGGCTAAAGGGATATCAACATTAGTTTCATTAGAATGATCAACAAAAACCCATTCTAAAGAACCCTTATCATCTATTTTCCTTCTTCTTAGTTCTCTTCGTCCCAACTCTGTATTTAAAAAAACAAGTGTGTCATTTCTTTGAGGATCAAGTAATCTCATATTACCACCTAAGTTTCTAATTGCCTCATTATAAGCTTCCGTAACAACTTCTTGTTCACGTAAAGTAAGTTCTATAAAACCAAAATCAGGATTGTTTACCGCATCTTCGTCTAATCTATACATTTCAAAGCTTCCTGTAAGATGAGAAAATGGGTCCTCTTTATAATGTGAATTATACAATTCAATATTGGCAGCTAATCTTTTTACACCAGATTCCCATCCTGGATGTTGATCACCGGCAATAATATGAGTAATTCCATGTTCATTACAAAGTTGAACTAAACTTCTATATTTTCCTTCTTTTTCTCCTCCTTTCTCTTCCTCTAATGATGACGATATTTGAGAAACATTAATTTTTCCCAATAAACTCTCTTCAAAAACCTGCGTAGCATACTCAAAAAACTCTTGAATCGTAGGTGTTCTGCCAATTTTTTCTCTTAATTCATGCAAAGCTCTATAATAAATCTTCCCCAAATGAAAAGCTCTTTCATTTATTTCTCTGACAAACTCTGGTTCTGATCTAAATAAATCTCGCAGTGGTAAAAGAGATGTAGCTATTGCCAGCCTAAGAAAAGTTTTCGTTGTTGCCTCATCCATTTCCATAAATTGGGTTGAAATTCCTTCTTTAAAAGTACTAGCTGCAGTCCACCAACCACCCTTACTAAACGCATAAGAAACCCCTTCTTCTGTAAGATTACTATCTTCAAACATCAAACTTCTAAGAGCTTCTTGATATGTCGGAGAGAGTCCGTAATTTTGCGAAAGAGGATCATCAATTCTAAAACCTGTCTGTTGACCTATTCGCTCTCTTTCTTTTCCTGATAAAGCATTAACTGCAGAAGTTAAATCTCTAATTGAAATACCCAAACTTTTTAAAGTTTGAGGATCTGCTATACAAATAAAAGGATTGATTGCCTCCATATTAACATTAGGTACTGAATTTGGGCCATTCAGTTCTGCATCTTCTGCAATAGTTTTTCCCCGCCAACTGTCAGGTTCTAAATGTTGAAGATATTGGGTTATTGGTAGCACAGACATTCCTATCCTCCAATCACCATCAAGACTATGGGAAAATGAGGTAAAGTCTTTTAAAAATTTGTTTTCTACTTTATTACTCATAAATTCCTAAAATTCCCTTTTTATAAAACAGGATAATTTTTAATAAAATTTTTATATCCCCCTACTCAAAAAACAAAAATAATAAAGGAAAAACTAATATCAAAAAATCCCGCCTTTTGGCGGGAGGTTTTAAATTTTGGTTTTATCAATCACTCATCCTCCCGCCACATTAAGCGGTAATAAGAATAAAGAGGATGACTGCGATTGATAAAACCTGGTTTTTCATATTGATAAGAAGATATTATAACAAATATTTTTTAAAATGCAAGAGGAATTTGGTGCTAAAAAAGAGTTGGTTGATAAAAGTTGGTTTTCATAATTTTATGATAAGTATTATAACAAAAAAATTAAAAAAATCAACAAAAAATAAAAAAGACGTGATCTATCACGTCTCTACAAATTTCTCCAATATCCTTACAATCATCTCAAATACTGATCTAAATACGCCTTTGAGTTTTTTTCAAAATACTCCTTTATCTTTTTAAAAAGCGCTTTTTTTTCATCTTTATCACCTAAAAGCAAGGGCTCAATCTCAGTCATTTTTTCTCCTATCAAAACCGCTCTCCCCCAAACATCAGCCAAAGATACCAAAACTCCAAATTTTTTTTCTACTAATTTTATTAATTTTTGAGGTGAGATTTTGGTCGAAGTAAAAATAAAATAAAGATCAAAAACATCTTTTGGTTCACTTCGATCAAGTAAAGCAATTAACTTATTGGTAGCAATATCTTCTAAAGAATCAATAAAAACTCCTAAAAATTTTTTTCTTTTTCTTAAAGTCTTTTTTTCATGATTATAATAAACAAACTCCACCCTTAAACTCTCTTTACCAATAAATAAAAACTCATAACGATCATAAATCTTTTTAAACTCAACTTCTTTAAAATTGCCTTTGACTTTAATTTCACTAACTAATTGATTAATCTCATCAAAACTAAATTTTTCTTCACTAAAAAAGTCTAAATCATAAGAATAACGATGATGAAGATAATAATAAGAAAGCAGTGTCCCGCCGGTCCAATAAAATTTGTTTTTCAAAAAAGAGGAGGCAAGAACTTCAAGAGCAATCTTTTGAGAAGCGGTTAATTCCATTAAAATCCAAAATAAATTTCTAACATCTTTCTTTTTGCCGGATCAAGTTGGTTTTTAATTTTTGGAAAATACTTAAGAAGAATGTTTTTTTTAAGTCCTTTAAAATCACCATAATTTATCTTTCTTATCAAAAACCACTGCCACTCTACCTCGTTTTTTGGTTTAAAGTTTTTTATTTTGTAGTCCCAAATAAACATATTAAAAAGTATACTCTTTTCTTTTTAAATTGCAAGTTAAAACACCATCAATCAAACTCTTTACCATCTTTTTTCGATCGTAAGAAGATGGTAAAAAATAAAAAGGTATGATTATATAGATTCCTGCTTACGCAGGAATAACAAATATTAAAAACATTTACACAATATTTACACTATTTTTACACAATTGAAGATCCTGAGGCTTTTTGGGAAAATATTGCTAAAGAACTTTTATGGTTTATACCCAAGTAACTCAGATTTGTAAATTCAAGAATAAGGAGTATAAATACTCAAAATCTCTCTCTTTGGTCAATAAAAAAAGATAAAGTACTAATCAGCTCTTCTTTAAAGTTTTTTTTAATTGATTCTTTTTTCCCGCTGTCAATCAACTCACCAATCGCGGCCAAAACTTTATCGTTAGTGACATTTTTTTTAACAAATCGCAAAAGAAAATCTAAATACTCTTTTAAATTCTTGCCCGTTTCTTTTTTGATTATCTTTTCATTAGGAATAATCCCTTTTTTAAAATAAAATAAAACATCATAAAAATCTCGAAAGGCGATGCTTTTCCTTGTGGTGCAAGCTAAAAGTTTTTTTGCAAAGGTATCTTCAATTTTTTGAATTTTGACATCTACTCCATAAAAATTTACCCGAATATAAGAAACATCACTTTCTCTTTTTGAGATCTCAATCTTAATCTTTCTTTCCCCTTTCTCATAGGATAATAAATAAAAATAGGTATAATGTTTATTGACATTTTCCAAAACCTCCCCATAATCAGTTAAAATCGGCAAAAGATTTTTATCAATTTCTTCTTTGTCTGTTTTTTTTAAAAGATCAAAATCCAAATCCATGGAAAAACGATCTAAACCATAAAAAAAATAAGCCATTGTTCCACCTTTAAAACCCAAAAAA
>JAPYWZ010000095.1 GCA_028276105.1 Microgenomates group bacterium
TGGCGACAAAATTTGTTGGTTTTGATGGGGTAAGACATTTGACTTCTTTTTATGAAAGTTTGCTTTTCTTTTTCGGTTGTTATCTTACTTATAAACTTCTTTTTTTAATAAGAAAGGACAAACTTTTTTTGGGTTTTCTTTTTTATTTTTTCTTTTGGTTTTTTTCTTTAACTTATTTTCTATTTGACAAAATCAAGGAGGATCATTTATACTTTTTTGGTTTAAGTTTTAATTTGATGGTTTCTAAGATTATCCTCTTGACAACAACTGTGTATTTTCTTTATTATTTTAGAAAGCAAATTATTATCAATTTAAAAAAATATGGCCAAAGCCTTTTCGCAAGAGTTTATCAATTTACAAAAAAAAAGATTAGAGGAAGATCTTAAAGATCTTTTGGCAAAGATTGAGGAATTAAAGAAAGAAGATCCTTTTTTAGATCCTGATCATGCTTCGGATAACGCGGCCGTTGATACCGATGTTCGCGAACAGGTGGGTCATGAAACGGTTGAGGCTCAGATTAAGGACTTAAATTATCGAGTGTCGGAGATCAAAGCAGCCTTGCTTAGAATTAATAAAGGAAAATATGGCATTTGCTTAAAATGTGCAAAACCTATTCCCAAAGCGCGGCTTGAGGTTATTCCCGAATCGGCCTATTGTATTGACTGCGAAAAAAAATTAAGAAGCTGATTTTAAAAACTTAAAGATATCTCCTTTTTATTTCTCTTTTTTGTTGAAAATATTTTTAAAAGAAGTATATACTTTTTCTATGACCGAAATCCCAACATCAGTAATTTTAAACTTTATTCTTTTTTTAGGAGTTCCTTTTTTTACTGCCTACTTTTTTCAAAAGGTAAAAATTTCTCCCATTGTGGGTTATCTTTTTGGTGGGGTAATTTTGGCCAATCTTTTTGGTCGTTTTTTTTCGGTTGAGGCAGTAAACAATTTAGCATATCTTGGAATTATTTTTCTTTTATTTACCATCGGTTTGGAGCTTAATTTTTCTCGCCTTTTGACTTTAAAAAGACTAATAGTTTTTGGGGGAAGTTTGCAGATTCTTCTTTCGATTTTTTTTATTACCATTATTTCTTTAATCTTTAAATTTTCTTTTTTAGAGTCATTTTTGATTGGTATTGCTTTATCCTCCTCCTCCACTTCCTTGGTGGCCAAAATCATTGAAGAGAGGGGAGAGGAGGGAAGTTTTTTGGGAGAACTAACCATTGGTATTTTAATGTTTCAAGATTTGGCTTTTATTCCCTTTATGATTATTTTTACTGCTCTTAATCAAAAAAACATTTCCTTTTTTGAGTTGACTTTAAAGATAGGAAAAAGTATGATTGAGGCTTTTTTTATCATTTATTTTCTTTTTTATTTTGGTAGGCGGTTAATTCCCAAAATCTTTCATCAAGTCAGCCAAACCTCGCGGGAGCTTTTAAATTTTTTTACCATTTTTTTTGTTTTTTTAATCATCGGTTTTTCCCAAATTTTTAAAATTCCTATTTTAGTTACGGTTTTTGTCATTGGGGTGTTACTGGCTCAGACTTTGGAACATCATCATATCTTTTCAGAGATAAGACCACTGCGTGATCTTTTGGCGATTATCTTTTTTGTTTTTGTTGGCGCTCATATTAAACTTTCTTTTGTTTTTTCTTTTTTGTCAAAGATTTTTCTTTTTACCTTTCTTTTGATTTTGGCAAAAGCGTTAGTTATTCTTTTAATCTTTCTTTTTTTCCGTTTTCATTCAAAAACTGCTTTTTATTTGGCTTTATACCTTTTTCAAATCGATGAAGATGCTTTTATTTTAATGTCAACTGCTTTTGCCAATGGGGTTTTAAGTTATGACAATTATTTATTTGTGACAACGGCTGTTCTTTTTACATTAGTAATTACTCCTTATCTTATTGAAAATAAAGAAAAAATTTATCAATTAACTCGTGATTTTTTAAAAAGATATCTTCCTGTTGTGGATAAATTTATCACCCACAGAATCGATCGCGATCAGTCACCAATTGATGTCTTGTCGATCAAAGATCATGTAATTATTTGTGGTTATGGTCGAGTGGGTAGTTTTATTGGCCGATCTTTACTTTTGGCCAACATTCCTTTTTTGGCCATTGATTATAACTTTCACTTAGTGGAAAAAGCAAAAAAGGAAGGAGTAAATATTATTTATGGTGATCCAACTGATGTTGATATCTTAGACTTTGCTCAGATTGAAAATGCCAAAGTTTTGGTTTTGGCTCTTCCTGAAAGATATAGTCAAGAAAAAGTTATTTTAAATGCCAAAAAATTAAACCCAAAGATTTTAATTATTGCCCGGATTCATCGAAAGATAGATCAGCACCGTCTAAAAAGCCTTGGTGCTCATATTACGATTCAACCAGAAGTTGAAGCGGCTCTTTCTATCATCAAAAAAATCTATCTTTTACATCAATTTTCACAAGAAGAAATTACTCAAAAAATTAAAAGAATTAGGTTGGAGTATGAAGGGGTATAGGCTTGTTTTTTTTGTTTTTATTTTTTGGTTGATTTTGTTTTTCGTTTCTAATTTAAGACACTCAGTTTTTCTTTCAAAAAAAGAGCGAATTAATATTCTTTTTTATGGCAAAAAAACAGTTGTTTTTTCCTTGGGATTTAAAAACAATTTAAGTTATTTAATTCTTTATCCAGCAAATTTGTATTTGGAGGTTCCTGGCGGTTATGGCTTTTATCGGGTGGGCGGACTTGGGAAATTGGTGGCATTGGAAAAAAACCCAAATATATTTAAAAAAACATTTTCTTCAAACGGTAGTTTTTTTTTGGATCTTTACTTTTATCCAAAAAAAGAAGAAATTTATTATGGGAAAGTTAAAGAAAAAAATCTTTGGCCAAATTTTTCAGAAATATTTTTTACTTCATCCAACGCCAACTTTTTCGATCGAATTTTTTGTTTTTATTACCTTCTTCTTAAAAAACCTTCATCTTATCAAGTAATAGAAGTCAACGAGAAAAATTTTGACCGAAAGCAATTTTTTAAAAACTATCAAGGTCTTTTTTATAAAAAAACCTATCGTCAAGAAAATCTAACCGTTCAAATTTTTTATACAAAAAACTATAATGTTGCCGATTTGATAAGTCAAATTTTAGAAGGGGAGGGGATAAGAGTGGTTGATATTAGTAACACAGAAAATGATTTGAAAAAAGGATGCCTTGTTTATTATTCATCAAAAAACAAAAG
>JAPYWZ010000096.1 GCA_028276105.1 Microgenomates group bacterium
CCACTTTTAAAAAATTAGCAATTTGAAAATAAGAAAGACGGCGACTGGTAATTTTTCTTATTCCAAAAGCAAAAACATTAATCTTGCCAAGAGTTTCACTAAAAAGAGTCAATAACAAATTATTATTAAGAAGCGGTCTTTTATTAAGAACAATGGCTTTAGTGGTAAAAACTTGTCGCATAATTTAAAACCTTATTCTTTCAATTTAATCTCTTTATCGGTATCAAAAATTCCTTCATACATCTTTTTATTTTCTATTACTACCATAAGTTGTTGATCTTTTGTCCCTGGTTGTTTTTGTAATAAAAGACGGTAGTTCTCTTTTTTAATTGTCTTTGGCAAATAATAAGAAATGATAACTTTGGCTTTTCCTAAAGGATAGACTCTAAAAAATCCCTCAAAAACTGTTTTTCCTAAGTCTTCGTAAACTTTAACCTCTTTTTCTGAGCCAGAAAAATTAATCAAAGTTGATCCTTTTGGTACATAAACTCTAAGCCAATTGCGCAAAGTTGCATTCAAACACAATCCTCCTCGCTCTAAATTACAATCAGAATGAGGATAGGGATTGCGATACTCCAAAACTACCTCCCGTCTTATTTTTTCTCCTTCAAAAAAAGTCTTGGAGGTAATCTTTTCTTTAACAAACATGTTCGATTTGGCACCGGCAAAGTTGACATTATTAATGTGAAGATAATCACCTGAAAAATCAACAATTTTTCCGGAAAAATTAACTTTATAAGCTGCCTGTTGTAAAGAAGGATCGGTGAAATATAAAAGAACATGCTTTTGTTTAAGATTATCAAACATCGTTTGGGCTAAAATTCCCCAATATTTTCCTGGTGAAAAACTCAAAGCTTTATATAAAAGGGTATACATTAACTCCCCCAAAATTCCTTTTCTATTTTCTTTAAGATAAGGGGTTGGTCGATCAACGATATCAAAAAGCGTATAAATTACTTGAGGACAGTCGCAACGTTTATCAATCCTTGCGGAAAAATTGATTCCCGAAACCTGAGTATCACCAAAAATTTGTAAAAAATCAACCAAAACTTTGGTATCAATAAAAATAATCCCGTCGTAATTAACCTTTTTGCTACTTTTTTTATAAAGAGATTCAAACAGTAAAACCGAAGTTGGAACATCAGGAGAAAGATTACTGTCACGTAAGAAAAATTTATAAACATCTTTATGATAGGCAAGAATTTCCGGGGGAGCTTTGGGATGAGAAATCGTTTCATCTAAAGAATAAATATCGTTTGATTCAGAAACTTTAATCTTTCCATCCTTAATCTTAAAAATCGCATAAAAAGTTAAAAATCCGCCCGTTGCCCGTCTTTCTTTATCGTTTTGAAAAAGGACAAGATAAGTTTTTTCTTTATCTTTACCAAAAATTTCCGGTAATTTTTTTATTAAAGGTTTGGCATCAACAAATAAGCTAAAAATGCCATCGAATTGATTTTTGATTAAATTAATTTTTTCTTTATATTTTTTGGGGTAACGATTGGGGTTAATCTTATCAAGATAATTTTTTGCCAACGAAATATCATTGGCAATGGGATCAATTTTTTGAAGCATTTTATCCAAAGTTAAAATCGCCGTAGAAAGTCGTTCTTCAGCGGAAAGATTAACAAAATTAGTCTCTCCCTTCTTAAAACCGATTAAATCAGCGTAAGGAGAAACAGCCAAAACCGCTTCTTTTGCCGCTTTAATCAGATATTTTCCTGCCAAAACTCCATTTTTAAAATCCGCCCCATAAGGAACAAAACTTAACCAAAAAAGTTTTTTGGCACTTTTTTCAAAATCTTGATACTGATTAGAAAAACTCTCCAGTTTATTTTGTAAAAGATCAATATCGTTTTTGGAAAAAGTAGTTTTTAAATTTTTTGCCAAAACTAAAAGTTTTTCTCCTTTTGCTTTAATTTCCTTTATCGGTTTAAAAATAAAAATATAACCAAAAAGAAAAAGAACGATAATAAAAATCAAAAACGAAATAATCGATTTTTTTCTTTTCATATTATAAATTTTTAATCAAGTCTGACTTGGTTTTTAATTTTTGCTTGTCCCCCAAATCTTTTTTGACTTCTTTTAACTTTTAATTTTTAATTTTTTTACACCGCCCCTTTTCCGGTAATCATCACCCAAGGAGTTTTTAAAATAATCTTAAGATCATTAACTAATGATAAATTATCAACATACGAGGCGTCAAGGGCGATTCGTTTTTCAAAATCAAGATCAGATCTTCCAGAAACTTGCCAAAGACCGGTAATTCCCGGTTTTACTGATAAAACTTTTTTGAAAAGAGACTTGGTATGAGGAAATTTTTTTTGTTGATAAGAAAGTTCATCTGGATAATAAGCTCTTGGCCCAACCAAACTCATCTCTCCTTTTAAAACATTAAAAAGCTGAGGGATTTCATCTAAAGAGTGTTTGCGAATAAGTCGTCCAATTTTTGTCACTCTTGGATCATCTTTTAATTTATAATTTCCCCGTTTGTACTCTTCATAGAGTTTTTTAAAACGTTTATCCGTTCGAAGAAGATAATGAGCATTGACGATCATGGAGCGGAACTTATACATTTTAAACTTTTTTCCATTTTCTCCCACCCTTTCTGGAACATCAGCAAAAATTGGACCGGAAGAATCAAGTTTTATTAAAATAGCAATGACTAAGGCTAAAGGTAAAAATAAAATTATCAATATCAAAGAAAGAACAATATCTAAAAATCGCTTTAAAAATTTTTTATAAGTTTGCCCATAAAAAGGTTTAAGTAAGATGTTCATGTTCTGTCCCTTCAAAATTCTCAACAATGTTTTTAACCTTAGCTACCGAAGATTTTTTACTAATCAATAAAACATCTTTCGTATTAACTACCACTAATTCATCCAAATCAATTCCAACAATTAATTTTTCTTTTTCATAATTATAAATAAGACTGTCTCTTACGTGATCTAAATAAACCTTTCCCCGAATAATATTTTCATAAGGATGATTCTCCAAAGCCTCTTTTAACGACTCCCACGCTCCAATATCACTCCAACCAATATCCTCAATGACAACTAGCGCTTTATCTTTGTCTAAATTTTCCAAAATGGCATTGTCAAAATTAATACTTTCTACTTTACCATATTCTTTTTCCAAAACTAAAAAATAATCTTT
>JAPYWZ010000097.1 GCA_028276105.1 Microgenomates group bacterium
TAAAAAATGGTCCGATCGGATCAAAAAAAGAGGAAAAATTTTTAGATTAAAGCGATATAAAGCTATAAAATAAAATGAATATTTCAATTATTAGTTATTTAGAAAGTCGTAAGAAATTTATGTCTTTTTTAATGAGGTTTTTATAAATGAAAATTGTTTAGCGGTAAATTTTTAAAATATCATTGATAGAAACAAGAATAGCGACTGTGATTAAAAAAATAAAGCCAAAAAGATTAAGATATTTTTCTAGTTTTTTATTAAAGGGTTTTTTGGTTACCAGTTCATAGAAAGCAAAAACTAATCTTCCTCCATCTAAAGCCGGAAAGGGTAAAAGATTAACCACCGCTAAATTTAATGATAAAAGCGCCATAAGCTCAAGGATAGTATTTTTTCCAAATTTAACTGCTTCTGAAGTAAAACGAGCAATCCCAATTGGGCCAGCCACATCAACGGATGGTTTTTTAAAAGTAAGAAGCTGAAAAAAAGTTTTGCTTAGTTCAGTAATAATTTTTTGAGTAATGGAAGCGGCATAAATTAGGCCATAAAAAGGAGCTTGATACCACCGGTATTTTTTCTCAACAAAAGAAGTAATCACAATTCCAAGGGGCCCTTCGTTTTTTGGAGGATTTTTTCGGGGAATAATCGTTGTTTGAAATTTTTCTTTTCTCCGTTCAACATATAAAACTATCTTTTTACCGGCAAATTTTTTTGTGAGTGTAATTAAATCGGTGGAAGTTTTTATCGGATAAATTTTATTATCGACTTTTATCTTATAAATTGCGTCTTTTGATTGAAGTAAAGCCGCTTTGGCGGGAGTTTTATCCCCAACTTTTTCAATAATTACCTTATTGGCCGGTACGGGGACACCCTGAGTAAAAAGATAGGCAATAAGAAACCAACCTAAAAGAAAATTACCAAAGACGCCGGCAACAATAATGACAATTTTTTGCCACGGATGCTTATAAACAAAAGCTTTCTTTTCCAATCTTTGCCTTTTGTCTTTTTTCTCTTGACTTATTTCTTCGTATTCTTCACCATAAAGTTTAACAAATCCTCCCAAAGGAATAAGATTAACGCTATAGATTGTTTCTTTAATTTTAATGCCAAAAAGTCTTGGGGGAAAACCAATGCCAAACTCTTCCACTAAGACACCGTTTTTTTTGGCGGCAATGAAATGACCAAGTTCATGGACTAAAACTAAAATTGATAAAACCAAGAGAAAAATTAAAATTGACATAATTTAAAATATATCAAATATCAAAAAGCAAAAATCAAAATGACATATTAAAAATAAATAATGAGCAAAGAAAAATGACTTTAAAATTTTTTTTATATATTCCTTTTTGATTTTTGATTTGTCGTTTTGCTATTTGATATATGATTTTTAATTTATTTAAATGTTTAAGATTTCATTTATTTTTTTGGTTTTTATTGCTTCAATTGTTTGATTGATTTTTTGAGTTTCAAGGTCTATTTCTTTTTCTTTTCTAAATTTTTCATCTTCAGTAATCTCTTTTTTTTCAAAGGAAATTTTTATTGATTTTCGAAAATCGTCGCGAAGAGCGCGAATTTTTTGTCGGGCTTCTTCCACTAGTTGATTGACAATTTTTGCCAATTTTTCTCGTTGTTCTTCCGATAAAGGAGGAAATTTAAGAAATATTTGATTATTTTGGGTTGAGGGAGAACTTCCAAGGTTGGCTGATATCAAAGCTTTTTCAATATCTTTTATGGTTGAGGGATCAAAAGGAGCAATGACTAAAGTTTGAGGACCGGCGGTGGTAATGGCTGATAGTTCTAAAAGTTTGAGTTTAGTTTGGCCCCCATAGGTTTCAACAATAATATTTTCAACTAATGCCGGGGTAACAAGACCGGTGCGGATTGATTGCAAATTTTCTTTTAGTTTTTCAACAACAAGATTGGCTTTTTTGGTAAAATCACTCTCCATAAAAAAATTATATTAAAATTATAAGCCAAGTTGCCAGCGAAGAAAGCGGGTAATTTTTATGTTTTCGCCAAATTTTAAAGCGGCTTCATTAAGAAGGTCACTAATTTTTTTTGATGGATCACGGATATATTCTTGGTTTAAAAGTTCTTCCACAGTGTTGGCTTTAATTGAGGCGACTTGCATTGCGATTTCTTGACCAAGCTTTTGAAAATCTTCGTTTTTGGCAACAAAATCAGTTTGACAGACAATTTCTACTAATGAGGCGATTTTTTTGTTATGATGGACGTAAGAAAAAATGGCTCCTTCTTGGGTAATATTGGTTGCTTTTTTTGCCAAAACTTCGGCTCCCCATTGTTGTAAAAGTTTTTTTGCTTTTTCAAGATCCTCGCCGCTTTCTTCCAGGGCTTTTTTACACAAGGCTAAAGACACTCCTGTTTCTTCACGTAAAGTTTTTAATTTTTTAATATCCATAAAAATATTTAAGAAACTAATTCCCCAACAATATACTCAACGACTTTTGCTGCATCATCATTCGCTGGAATAGGATAGTCCACAAGATCAGGATTAACATTAGTGTCAACAATGGCGATAATAGGAATATTAAGTTTTTTGGCTTCAATGAGAGCATTTTTTTCTCGTTTAATGTCAACAATAAATAAAGCATCAGGCAGTTTTTCCATCGAAGAAACACCACTATAAATTTTTTCAATTTTTCTAAGCTGTTTCTCCAACTTTCCCCTTTCATGTTTAACAAACTTTTCCCACTCTCCTTTTTCTTTTTCTTCACGCATTTTTTGCATTTTTTGGATATTGTTTTTTAAGAAGGTTTCAAAATTGGTAAGAAAACCAGGCGGCCACTTATTGGTAAGATAAAAGAAGTTATTTTCCTGGCAGATTTTTTCAATAAAACTAGCAATATTTTTTTTGGTGGCAACAAATAAAATAGTTTTATTTTTTTCTCTTAATTCATTAAAAAATTTTTTTGCTTTTTCTAAAAGAACAACTGTTTTATTAAGATCGATAATCGATTGTTGATTTTCAATTTTATAGATAAATTTTTTTGCTTTTGGGTGAATTCTGTTTTTTCGATGACCCAAATGGGCTCCCAAATTAAAAAGTTCTTCTACTTTTTTTTCAATGTTAGAGTTGTCTGTCATAAAGAAATATTATATAAAGAAATAAGATTTTTGCAACTGAAAATATAA
>JAPYWZ010000098.1 GCA_028276105.1 Microgenomates group bacterium
ATCAAAACTTTCTTTTTATTATAAGATTAATTGAGGAGTTTTTACAAAAAAAAGGTTACTTGAAGATAGATTTACCTATTTTATCACCTACTCTTATTCCTGAGTCTTACCTTGAGGTTTTTGAAACGGAGTTTAGATATTTTGATAAAAGGGAAAAACTTTATTTGACTCCTTCACCTGAGCTTTTTTTAAAACGGCTTTTGGTTGAAGGGGTTGGGAGTTGTTATTATCTTGGCAAATCTTTTAGAAATAGTGATCTACCCTCATCTTTGCATTCTTTTGAGTTTACGATGCTTGAGTTTTATAAGGTAAAGGCTAACTATATGGATATAGCTGATGAACTTTTAGAAATGTTAAGATACCTAAATGAAAAAGTCAAAAGTGATTTTGCTTTAAAAATTAATTTAAATAAATGGGAAAAGATTTCGGTAATCAAGGCTTTTGAAAAATATGCTGATATTTTTGAAAAAGAGTTATTTGATTATCAATTATTTTTACAAAAAGCAAGAAAAAAAGGCTATCAAGTTGAGAAGTTTTCTTATGAGGAGGTTTGGTCACAGATTTATGTTTCTGAGATTGAGCCACATTTGGGGAAAAATGGTTATCCGACTTTAATTTATGACTATCCCAAAGAATTTGCGGCTTTGGCTAAATTAAATTCCGATGGCAAAACTGCTCAACGGTTTGAGTTTTATATCAATGGCATTGAGTTGGGCGACTGTTATACTGAGTTGGCCGATTGGAAAGAACAAGAGGAGAGATTTTTAAAAGAAGATAAACAAAGAAAAAAATTAGGAAAAATCAATCATCCAATTGACAAAGGGTTTATTCAAGCGTTAAAATATGGCTTACCCCCCTGTGCCGGAATTGCCATTGGGGTGGAGAGGCTGGCGATGGTTTTTTTGGGTTTTGACTCAATTGATAAATTAAAAGTTATCGATATTATTTTATGAAGATAAATGCTGGTAATTTAAAAAAAGGTGATTTTATTCTTTATCAAAATGAGATTTGGCAGGTGCAAAAGGCAGAGTTTTATGCGCCAGGAAAAGGAGCGGCTTTGATGAAAACAAAGATTTGGAATGTCAAAACGGGTAAGAATATTGATATTACTTTTAAATCAGGGGAAGAAGTTGAGATAGTTGAGGTTGAAAGCAGGTTAATGGTTTTTTTATATAAAGATAATGAAAATCTTTACTTTATGGATGAGAAAACATTTAACCAATATAGCGTGCCATTAACCGCAGTTTCTGGTTTAGAGAAATATTTAAAAGAGGGAGAAAAACTTTATGTTTACATTTTTAATGACGTGCCTTTGTCGGTTAGACCTCCTTTATCTGTCCGTTTAAAAGTGGTTAAAGCCGAAGAGGCAGTTAAAGGAGATACTGTTTCTTTGGCCAAAAAACCAGTTACTTTAGAGACAGGGGCGGTAATTATGGCACCTCTTTTTATAAAAGAGGGTGATATTGTGATTGTTAATCCAGAAACTGGAGAGTATACAGGAAGAGAGGGAAAGTAACGAAAATAAAATCGAATAAACCAGCTTACATCGGATAAATCAGAAAAATTCAGAAGAATTTAAAAATAGAGATTAAGAGATTTATAGAGATAAATAGAGATAAATAGAGATAAATAGAGATAAGTAGAGTATTAAATAATAGAAATAAGTTGAGATGAGAGATTAATAAATTTCGTTAAAATGAGAAAATTTAGAGTTTTTTATTTATGCTTACTGCGGGTGAGATTTTAAAGAAAGAGCGAGTAAAAAAAAATCTTTCTTTAACCGAGATTTCAAAGCAAACAAAAATTAAAGAAAAATATCTTTTGGCTTTGGAAAATAATAATTGGAATCTTTTTGAATCACCAGTTTATATTGAAGGATTGATAAAAGCCTACGCTCGATTTTTGGGATTAAACTATAAAAAAGTATTACCGTTTTTTTATCGCGACTATGAAGGGGAGGAAAAAATTACTTTTCGGCGGCGGGTTTCAGAAAAATATTTTACTCCTACCATAAAAAAATTTTTTACCATGCTAAGCTTTTTTATTTTTTTTGTTTTTTTTATTTATTTTGGATATCAGCTAAAGATTTTTTTGACCCCGCCAAAGGTAGTTATTCTTTCTCCCAAAACCGATGTCTTTTACAATGAAAATATGATAAAAATTATCGGAAAAACAGAAAAAGAAACAACGATTACCATTTTTGGTGAAAAAATCTATCCCAACGAGGAGGGGATTTTTGAGTATACTTTCCCCTTAAAAAAGGGCAAAAATGAGTTGGTAATTGAACTGGAGGGGGCCAACGGAAGAAAGACAATTTTTAAAAAAATTTTTTACAAAAACCCCTCTTCTTAAAGATTAAAAATCTCTTTTAATTGGCGAATATTTTTTAAATTTTTAGAGGAGTAAATAGGGCTAAATCCCAATCTTTTTCCTTCATTGATAACCTTTTCTTCAAAATAAGTTTTTCTTACCTCACCCAAAAGACCAACCTCACCGCAAAAAAGGGCGGTTTTTGGAAGGGGTCGATTTTTAATTGAAGAAAGCAAAGAGGCCACAAATCCCAAATCAGAAGCGGTTGATTTGATGTTTACCCCACCAACGACATTGACATAAATATCAAATTGAGAAAGAGGAAGAGAAAGATGTTTTTGGGCAACCGCTAAAAGAAGAAGCACTTTGTTGTAATCTAAACCTTTAACAATTCGTCGCGGAATGGCTAAAATTGTTGGTACGGTTAAGATTTGAATTTCAAAAAAGAGCACCCGTTTTCCTTCCCCAACACCAACGATTGCTTTCCCCACCTCTTCTTTTTTTTCATCAAGAAAAACTAATGGGTTATCAACGGGGATAAGACCTTCTTCTTTCATCTCAAAAATGCCTACCTCATCAGTTGGGCCAAAGCGGTTTTTTGAAGCACGAAGAAAGCGAAAATTAGACTCTTTTTCCCCCTCAAAGGTCAAAACACAATCGACCAAATGTTCCAATGTTTTTGGCCCAGCGATTTCTCCTTCTTTGGTGATATGACCAACGATAATCACAGGGAGGTTATTTTTTTTAGCAAAGTTAGTCAGTTGCGAAGCAACTTCTTTAATCTGAGAAATA
>JAPYWZ010000100.1 GCA_028276105.1 Microgenomates group bacterium
CTTTACAAAATATTTCTTAAAAAATCTCTCCTAATCTCAATTAATCTCTACTTATCTCTATTTATCTCTATAAATCTCTATCTATCTCTATCTATCTCTATCTATCTCTATTTATCTCTATTTATCTCTCTTTCATATTCGCATCATTCGTATTATATTTTTTCCCCTTGCATTTAGAATAAAACTTTGTATAAAATAATTCTATGTACCTTGGTCCATTTTATTTTGATACCAAAGAACTTTTTTTAATCTTAGCCTCAATTATTTTAACCCTTTCTTTGTTTTTTGGCTGGAGTCTTTGGTGGTTTGATAAACGAGCTCTTTTAACCATCACCATACTTATGCTTATCACCAAAGGCCTTCTTCCCTCAATCCACAACGAAGCCTTTTTTATTTTAGCCATTGTTACTATTTTTCTTACTTTATACTTACCCATTTTCCAGGTGGTGCTTTTTTACTTTTTATCATTTTTGTTTTTTAGGTTATTAAAAGTCATTTAATTTACAGTTGACAAAACAAGGATTGATTTTGTATACTTAATTTTGATCCTCCAAAAGCGACGCAACTTGAAAACTTTTTCTCGACACAATCAAAAACAAGGGTAATTCCGCCTTTGGCGGAAAATGAGATGACTTCTTTGATGACCGTGGTCATCAAAGGGCATCTCCCCATTTTTTTTAGGAGAAAAAGTTCCAAGAGTCGCTTTCTGGAGGATCATTAAAGTTTTTTTAAAAAAATACTTCTTAAGATTGAAGCTTTTAATTTTCCCTAAAATAAATAATGTCAAATCTATTACATCCGTTATAAATTTTTTATCTTTCTATGAACAAAAAAACCAAAAATAACCCCGATGAATCTTTAGAAAAACCTCTAGACGTTTCCTCAATCATTGAAGAATACGAAGAAAAACCCATCACCCCCATTACCGAAACACCCCAAAGCGAAGAAGAAATGTTAAATGAAAAGCTAGCAGAAGACCTAAAAATAAGTTACCCAACCAAAGGCATCTTAGACATCACCCAAGCCGGCTATGGATTTTTACGCCAAGACTATGAAGTCAACCCCCAACGCGATGTTTATGTCTCTGTTTCCCAAATCCGCCGGTTTTGGCTTCGGCGAAGTGATGAAATTGAGGGTTTAGCCCGTCCACCAAAAGAAGGAGAGCGTTTTCATTCCTTACTTTTAATTAAAAAAATCAATGGCCTTGAACTAACCGAAGAACAAAGCCGGGGAAGAAGACAGTTTGATCAATTAACTTCAATTCACCCAAATAAGCAAATAAAACTTGAGACGGAAAAAAACATCCTTTCAACCCGGATTATCGATCTTTTAGCCCCGATTGGCTTTGGTCAACGAGCGTTAATTGTTTCCCAACCAAAAGCGGGAAAAACCACTCTTTTAAAAGAAATTGCCCAAGCGATTGAAAAAAATTATCCTGAGGTTTATCTTATGGCGGTTCTAATTGGCGAGCGGCCAGAAGAGGTGACGGAAATTAAAAGATTTATCAAAGGCGAGGTGGCCGCCTCCAACTTTGATCAATCACCAAGACAGCAAGTAAAAGTAGCCAATATGGCCTTAGAAAGAGCCAAAAGATTGGTGGAAATGGGTAAAGATGTGGTGATTCTTTTAGACTCAATTACCCGACTTGCCAGAGCTTTAAATCTTTCAACTCCAGGCACCGGTCGCAGTTTATCGGGTGGTTTTGACCCGCAAGCGTTGTATCCGGCCAAAAAATTTTTAGGAGCAGCCAGAAACTGCGAAGAAGGAGGAAGTTTAACCATCATTGGTACCGCTTTGGTTGGCACCGAATCACGAATGGATGATTTAATTTATGAGGAGTTTAAAGGAACAGGTAATATGGAGCTTCATCTTGAGCGAAAGTTTGCCGAAAAAAGAATTTTCCCAGCCATTGACATTGAAAAAACCGGCACCCGTCATGAAGAGCTTTTGTTTGATGAGGAAACTTTTAAAAAAGTTACCACTTTAAGACGGATGCTTTCCCTTTTATCCCCCGAAGAAAGATTAACTGTCCTAATTGAAAAACTATCAAAAACTAAAAATAACAAAGAGTTTTTAGAAAGTCTTAATAAAGGCAGTTAAGGAGAAATTGATTTAACAAAAGAAGCTTTTTTAAAGTCTTTATCAAAAGAGACAATTTCCTCAATCCCAAAAGCTTGGCAAAAGCTTAAGTGATAACAATCAACAAAATCAATCTTCAGTTTTGAATAAAGTAAAAGAGCATCAAGTAATATTTTTTTCTCTTCAACTATAATTATTGGCGAATTTAAGAAAGAAATTAATATTTTACTAATCTCTTCCTTACTTGCTTGACCAAATTTTTCTAAAACATAAATGACTTCTGCTAAAACCAAAGGGGTAATCACCAATTTTTCTTTGTTTTTGACCGTTGTTTCAAAAAAATCTTTTGCTTTTTTTGCCTGATTTTTTTCATCATTTAAAAGAAAACGAACAATGACATTGGTATCTAAAAACCGTTTTTTCATAAAAAAAATTTTAACGACTAACAAAACCGCTTTTGGCTGCCTCTTTTATCTCTTTTAATGAATATGGTTTTTTTCTTTTTGGTGATACTTTCCCATAAAGACGATTAATATCAGAAAAAACTTCGGTTAAAGAAGCGTCTTTGCTATAAGGAATCACTTTTGCCACTGGTTTACCCATTTTTTCGATAACAATTTCTTTTTTTTGATAATAAACTAAATTGAGGATTTCGCCTAAATGATTGCGGAATTCAAACGCAGAAAAAATTAAATCAGCCATAAAATTAAATAATTATTATATTTATACAAATTGTATAATATGCTATAATAAAAGTCAAGATGAAAAAAATAACTCTTGCCTACTTTGGCTCGCCAGATTTTTCTGCTTTTTTTTTGGAAAAAATTTTAACTGACCCGGATTTAAAAAAAGTAATTGATGTTAAACTGGTGGTCACTCAACCCGATAAACCTGTTGGAAGAAAACAAATCTTAACCGAAACACCGGTAAAGAAAATAGCAAAAAAATATCAAATATCAAATATCAAATATCAAATAGACATTAGAAATTTGAAATTAGA
>JAPYWZ010000101.1 GCA_028276105.1 Microgenomates group bacterium
TTCTGGCAAAAGATGGATAAAAACATCACCAAGAAGAGCCCCGGCAGAAAAAGAAACAAAATAAATAAGAAAGTCTTTTAATTTTTCTTTTTTTATCGCCAAAGTTAAAGCGCCAGAAAATGAGATAAGACTGACTAAAAAAACTGAAATAATTGAGTAAAGCCAAATTTTCATAAAATATATTATATCAAAAGATGCTAAAATTAAAAAATGTTTCCTTTATCTGATATTGCTCCAAGACGAAGATTTCCTTTTATTAATTATTTAATTATTATTATTACAGTTTATGTATTTTTTCTTCAGTTAACTGCGCCTGATTTTGAAAATTTTATTTTTGAGTATGGATTTGTTCCTTCCCGCTTTTCTTTTTTTGACATTTCATCTTATAAATATATTATTTACTCAATTTTTCTCCATGGTGGATTTTTTCATATTTTTTCCAATCTTTGGTTTTTACATATTTTTGGTGATAATGTTGAAGATAAGATGGGACATTTAAATTATTTATTCTTTTATATTTTATCAGGAATGGTAGCAGTTTTTTCTCAGTATCTTTTTAATTTAGAAAGTAATATCCCAATGATTGGGGCATCAGGGGCAATCTCTGGAGTAGCTGGGGCTTATTTTGTTTTTTATCCTCGGGGAAAAATAAAATCTTTAGTGCCAACTTTTTTTGGTTTTTATGATATTGTTATTTTGCCAGCTTGGTTTTTTTTGGGTTATTGGTTTTTAATTCAATTACTTTCGGGATTTGGTAGTCTTGTTACTTTTGATATCAATCAAGGAGGTGTTGCTTGGTTTGCTCATATTGGTGGGTTTTTGTTTGGTTATTTTTGGGCAAAAAGATTTAAAAAAAGGGTTGATTTTTTTTAAGAAAAGGGGTATATTTTTTTTGTTTTAAAAATTTAAAGACTGGTTTTTTAGCCACTGATCCACCTTCCAATTCGGAGGGCTGGGTTGGGAAGGCTACCCGCCGTCTTAGGCGGGATTTTTGGGAACACCGGTGCAAATCCGGGGCTGTGCCGCAGCGGTAAACTTCCGAATCGGAGGTAAGCCCGAAGACCGAAACCAGTCTTTAGACTGAGGGATCTTTACCTTAAAAAGATCCCCTCCCCGAGCAGGGAGAAAAAATATGGTTTCTCCTCTTGAAACTGTTTTAGGTCATAATGGTTATCGAGTACCTTCTTTTGACTTAGAATCTCAAAAGAGAAATCTTTCTTATTATGATATTGAATTAGAAAGTTTTTCAAGATGGTGGTTGGTTGATGAGAATAGGTTTAAATTAAGCAATCTTTCTTTCAGAATTGATAATCAAGCAAATTTATTTTTTTCTACTTTAGAAAAAGAGGGTTTTGATACTGCTTTTTCCCAGCTTCGAATGGATCTTTATGGATATTATCTTGAATACATAAGACAAGAAGCTATTTTGCCTTTTACTTTAAGATTTAATAAAGGAAAGCTCATCGGTGATTTTTATGGCGATAAGCCAATTACTGAAATAACAGATAAAAAAGAAAGAGATGGAGTTGTTACTCAAGCAATGATAGATTTGGAGGAAAAAATAAAAAATTTAGGTGATAATGAGTTGATTTTTCGGATTTCTCCTTCTGGTTGGACTGGTTTGGGTTACAAATACACTGAATCACAATCTCAAATTTATTGGCGAGAGGGTGATAAAATTCGTGGTTTAACAATAAGACTTAATGCCGATTTTGGTGAAATTATTGACTTTCTTGAAACTTTAGGAATTATTTCTTCAGATTTTTCAAATTATTTAAAAAGATTAAATGAAAGAGAAGCAATCAAAAAAATAACGAGTTTAAATTTAGTGTTAAATGATAAATTAAATGATTTTTTAGAAAGTTTAGCCAATCACTTTAAAACTGATCATCGAGGAAAAGATTTAGCCGATTCAATTTTAAGTTGGCAAACAACTGAGTCTGATTTTCATCACTATGATGAGCTTGCTAATTTAATAAATTGGTTAGAATGGCGATTGAGAGAAAAAGGTTTACAATCAAAAGAAGAGTTGGAAAAGATTTTGAGTTTTGTTTTGATGACAATGGCTGGACAAGAATTGAAGAAAAAAGAGTCTTTTGTGGTTAGAGATGATAATTATTCTTTATCAGAAAGTTTCCATCTAGATTCACAACATCTTCCTTTTCCTTTTTATGATCTTTTTAATCATCTTCGATCACTTTCTGGTTGTGCTGGAGGGGGGATTTTTGGGAGGGAGGAAGGAGGAGATATTTTTGTTTTGGGAGATAGACATTTTATATTAGATCCTTTTGGAGTAAGAGAAATAGAAGACAGATATCCTGATTATCAGTGCCCAAAATGTGGTGCAACCATTAAAGGCGAATTAAAAAATCAACCTGACACTTGGCATAAAAACTGTCCTCATTGTGGGTATGAGTTTAGCTGTAATAAGGTTGACTTTAGTAGTAATTAGTTATTTTTGAAAATTTTGCGGAGAGGGCGGGATTCGAACCCGCGTGAGTCTTGCGACTCATACGCTCTCCAGGCGTACCCGATGGCCCACTCCGGCACCTCTCCTCTACTTTATTTTATCAAACAAAATAAATTACACCTATAAGGTGTAAGAAATTTATTATATAAAATTATATAAAAATATCGCAAGATATATATTTATAAATAATTTTTGATGAAATTTTACCTTGTAAAAGTCACCCACATTTTACACTCTTTAGGATAATTTTTAAAACATTGTGAAACTCTATCACCTTAAGTCTAAATTGAGCGATATTGGAGTTATCAAAAGAAAATATTGAGTCTAGTCTAAATGTTTTGTAACTTTTTCACCGTTTACCATCTTTTTTCGATCGTAAGAACTTGGTTTAATTTGAGGTTTAATTTTTGGGTTGTTTTGACAAGGTAAAATTGTGGTTAACAAAATATAAAATGTGTTTTAATGTAATTAAATTACGAGAGAGAATACGAACCATAAATGCGTGTGTTTATGAGCGACGTCTCTCATTTTTATTTGACTTAAATCTTGTGAGTAATCTAATACTCTAAACCCATTCCTGAAATATATTTTCTTATAAAG
>JAPYWZ010000102.1 GCA_028276105.1 Microgenomates group bacterium
TTTATTATTTGTTAATAATAATTTTTTTATTATTTTCTTTTTATTTTCTAAAAAAGAAAAAAGCTTATCCCTTTTTTGTTTTTTTGTTTTTGTCGATAAATATTTTTTTTGATTACTTTTTAAAGGTTTATCTTTTAAATCAAATAAGCTTTTTTATTTATCTAATTTTTATAATCTTTTTAACTTTTATTTTCAACTATTATCTAACCAGTAAAAAAATTATCACTTATGACAAAAGTTATAAAACCAATTTTTTGATTACAACTATTCCCTTTGAAGATTTTGTCTATGGAACAAATCTTTTGTACGCAAATCTAATTCTTTATTTATTTTTTCAACGTATTTTTTAATATCAAATTTATTCTCAAGCCCATTTGCTGACATATAACGAACTTTACCAATAATTTTTCTTTCAAACCAAGGTCGATCAAAATTACCAAAACACCAAGAAACACCTAAATAACTATTTGGATCTCTTCCATCAAGCTCGTATTTATTGTTTATTTTCACCAACCAATCATAGGCCTTTTGCCAATCCTCAGTCCACTCAATCACTTTCTTTGCCCAATACATTCTCATATAATTGGCCATTTTTCCAAAATATACCATTTCTTTTTGACAAGCATTCCAATAACAATCATGAGTTTTTCCTTGTTCTAAATCATCAAAGGAGTAAAGATAATCTCGTTTATCACTTTTATGATCATCCAATGTTTTTTTGGCCCAAAAAGGAATCGATTTAAAGTTGTAGTAATTTTTGTCAAAATAGACAAAGTTAAAAGAAAGTTCTCGCCAAACCAAAAGCTCATTGAAAAACGAGTAAACATTTTCATCTTTTAAAGAATGTTTTTTTAAAACTTCTTTAACAATTTTAACTGGAGAAATATTACCAAAGTGAAGATAGGGGCTTAAATTTGAGGTAAAATCTTTTTCTGGATTAGAACGGAATTTGCTATAATAAGGCAATTTTTTTTCAATAAATTCATTTAAAATTTCCAAGGCTTTGCTTTCACCACCAATAAATTTCTTAAAGTAAATTTTTTTATCTAAATTTAGGTTATTAAATTCTTTTTCAATATCTTCTTTTTCAAAATTTTGAAAAAAATTTAGCGAGTTAACTTGAACTTTTTCAAGAAAAAAATCTTTTTTTATTAAATCCAAAAATTTAAAAATATTATCTCTTATCTGCCAGGCAAAGTTGGCTTTTTTATTTAAGACAATATTTACCGGATAATACGAATTATTTTCAACAAGATACATCGAAACCTCAATCTTATTGGCTAAAGACTCTTGTCTTTTTTTTGCTCCATTGAGATAAACTTCATCAGAGATAACTGCGACTGCCTTTTTTGCATAACTTAAAATCTCATCATCGGTAGCTTTTTTAACAATAAAAGCAATGTTTAACTTTTTTAGATTTTCTAAAAATTCAAAAAGACCCTCTTTTAAAAAATGATAATGACGCCAATTTGACCAGTAATAACCATCTCTCAAACCAAAAAAAACCAACAGTGGTTTTTTAAATTGATTAGCTTTTTCAATGGCTAACTTTAAAGAAAAATTATCCTCAATTCGCAAACCACTAATGACCCAATAAAAAACATACTCTCCTTGACTATTATCAGAATAATTATTAATTTTTTTTATTCTTAAGTAATTTAAATCCTTATCCATTTGATAAAATTTAAAAAATGATTAATCAAGATACTATTTTACATTATAAAAATCGAATTTTAAAAAAACTAAAAAAGTTTGAGTTTAATACTTTTCTAATCGGTATCATTTCTGGTGAAGAAAAAAATGATGAAGTAGAAAAACCGTTTAAAAAAAGTTTAGGAAAAATTTTGGAGGAAAAACTTGGTAAAAAAGTTGATTTTAAAGATCCTGATATTTTGATTTTAATTGATCTAAAAAACAAAAAAATCAACTATCAAATAAAACCTTTATATATTTTTGGCCGCTATCAAAAAGTTGTTTCCGGCATCCCTCAAACTAAATGGAAAAGAAAAAAGTTTAAAACCTCAGTCCAAGAAGAAATCGGCAATCCTCTTTTAAAAATAACTTTAGGCAAAAATCACTCATTTCATGGCTGTGGCCGAGAAGATATCGATGTGACAACGGTTGGGGAAGGGCGACCTTTTGTTTTGGAAATTATTGATCCGAAAATAAGAACCTTTGATTTAAAAAAGGCCGAAGAAGAGATAAATAAAAAATCAAAGTTTGTTAAAGTTAAAAATTTATCAGTGACTAACAAAGAAAAAATAAAAGAAATAAAATTGGCAGCTCCCGACAAAATTTATGAGGCGGAAGTTGACCTTGAAAAAGAAACTTCAAAAAAAGAGTTGAAAAATGCTTGTCGTCTACTATCTAACATAGTAGTGAATCAGCAAACACCAACTCGAGTTTTAAAAAGAAGATATGATCTTTTGCGAAAAAGAAAAATTTATTATTTTAAACTTATAAAATACCACCCAAAAAATCCAGTTTTTGAAATCAAAACCGAAAGTGGTACATATATCAAAGAATTAATAAGCGGCGACAACGGAAGAACCAAACCATCTTTATCTGAGATTTTAAAACAAAAGGCGACAGTAAAAAAGTTGGTAGTGAAAGAAGTTTTAATATAAAAATTAATTGCTACTAATAAAAAATAATATCTTCTTTTAATTTTTCTAATTTAATTTCCATTTAAATATGTTAAAATAATTTTTTTCTAAATTAAAAAATTTTTCATACAATTATCAACTTATGGGAAAAAAAGAAATATTACTACTTCCTGAAGCAATAAAATATCCCTTTATTTTAACTATTGATCCAAGAAAATTAATTAATAAAGGAAAACTATATACAACTCAAACATTTATTGATCAAGAAAAATTAATAAGAGCTTTAAACGGTGATGTTGATGATAAATATCCAATTCCTAAAGGTTATTGGTGGGAAGAAAGAAATGCAATTGTTTTAGGCGATGGTAATCATAGAACTGCAGTTGCTTATATTAGGGATAAACTAATTCAAGTAGAAATTGTTGGTCCTTTTGATGGATCAAAAAAACCTATTTCTTTTA
>JAPYWZ010000103.1 GCA_028276105.1 Microgenomates group bacterium
CAAGCTTTTTGGGTTTTGGTTATTTTACCAAAAAGGCTTTAAGTTTTAAAATAACCTATCCCCAACTAAACATTTTTAAAAGGCCTTTTTTGGACCCGGGTTCAAATCCCGGCATCTCCACACTCCGCCCCGCCTAATTCGGCGGGGCTTCGCGTGGCAGGCAACACTTCGCTTATCGATGCTTTACTTCGCGTGCCAGGTCATACTTTGTTAGAAACTTTACATGGGTAAACCATTTTTTAGAAAAAGAGATTATTTATTAATAAATCTTTATTAATAAATCTAAGAAGTGTGTGGCGCAAAGTCCTAAGGCGAAGTGCCATTTTTTATATTCTTTAAATCTTCCTCTGGTTTTGCTTTTAGGAATAAGAGATTAATTTAGAGATTAAACTTTTTTCTTTTTTGTTGCTTATAATCTACAAAAATGATAAAATAGAGTTTTGTGAAAATAAAAATTGTTGTTTTTATTGTTTTGTCTTTTTTCTTTTTTAACTCCTTTTCTTTCGTTGAAGCAAGAAGAGGTTGCTGCTCTCATCATGGTGGCGTTTGTGGTTGTTTTTGTTGCGATGGGACACCTTTATCATCTACCTGTTTACCTTATTATCCGCAATGTTTAAATGAAAGGGGACAAACACAAAAGGAAATTTACATCCCAAAATATCAAATTCAACCAACTAACATTCCTATTATCCTTCCAACCAATACCCCAATCCCAACTTCTACTCCCTCACCAACGCCAACTTTAACTCCAACTTTGACTCAAACACCAACCTTAAGCATCACTCAGAAACCTAAAAAATCAACAAAAAAACAAAATAAAAATAACACAAAAAATAAAAAAACCAAAAAAACTTTTTGGTAGTGGATTTTTGGGGGAAAATAGGAGAAAGAAGATAATATAAGTTGATTAAGTTATGTTTTTATCCATAAATTTATTTTATAAAAATTACTGTTGAAATAAAAATAATTTTTCGATGTTATAGTTATAACCTTTAAAAATTAAAAGTTTAATAAAAAATATGAAAATAAAAATAATTTTTTTAACTTTGGCAGCAATTGTTGTTATTGCTGGCGTTTTATCATTTACTAATTCTAAGAAAAAAAATCCACCAACGATTTTACAAAAAGTTGCCCCAAAAGCTTTTAAGCCGGTCAACGCCTGTGATCTTTTAACGGTTGAGTTGGCCAAGTCAGTCATCAAGGGAGAAGTTGAAAATGATAATGGAGAATCACCCGATGCCAACCTAGCTAATGAAAACGTTTCCCTTTCTACTTGTACTTATATTAGCAAAGAGGGGACGACGCTTAAAGATATAAAAACGGTTGGGCTTGTAATAAGACAAGCAAAAAATGAAGAAGGAAGAAAATCAAATGAATTTGGTTTTGAGGAAAACAAAAAAAGAGAGAATGGTAGTAAAGATGGTATGTCAAAAGGATTTGAAGAATTAAAAAAGTTAGGCATTGATATGTCAAAAGCATCAGAAGAATTAAAAAAATTAGGCATTACACCAAAAGAATCATTACCAATTGAAGAAGTTGATATTTTAGGGAAGAAGGCTTATTTTGATCCTAATTTACAACAATATAGTGTTTTGATTAAAGATGGTAATTTTTGGATTATGGTCTCTGGGAATAATGTCGAAAAAAGCGATCTTTTATCTCTTACGGAAAAGATAATCAAGCAGATTAATTAATTTTGTTTAAACAAGAATCTATAAGTCCCGATGTAGTTGGAATAAGAAAAGTAATAAATCTTTGCAAACAAAAGTAGTATATCAATAATAAAGTAGTTATTATCAGTCTTTTATCACAATCTATTTAAAAAAAGCATTTGGATTATGATTTTAAGTTTTGATTTAGGTAGAAAGATTAACTTTCTTTAAGATAAAATCTTTTTGTATACAAAATCCCCCCTCCTAAAAATACCAGCATAAAAGAAGTCCACACATCATTTTGCTTTGTTTTTTCGCGTTGTTTATCAATTTTTTTAATACAATTTTTTATATTTTCTTTGCGAAGTCTTTCTTCTTCTAAACTTGGTTTTCTTGGTTTACCTTTTTCATCAAAAAGAGGATAGTTGTTTTGTTCGTAACATTCTTCTTCGTATTTTGGGTAAAAGAAACCTGGACCTATGACTGGATCAACGGGATATTTTTTGTAATAAAAAAAATTAAAAGAAGTTTTAATCGTCGCATAAATACCAACAAGTAAAATAAACCAACCTAAAAAATTAATTACCTTTTCCGGCCAAGAGTTATTTTTGTTTTTCATAAAAAAATCTTAACTAATAATTTTATTTTGATTCTATCACAATTTTTCCATTTTTAAAATCAATCCCAATCTTATCATTTGGTTTTATCTTTCCTTCAACTATTTGTAAAGCAATTTCGTCGGTTATAAGTTCATTAATTACTCGTTTTAGAGGTCTGGCACCATAGACTTCATCAAAACCCACTTTTAAAAGATGATCTTTGACTTTTTCCGATACTTCAAGATCAAGTGACTGTTTTTTTAATCTTTCTTTTAAAAAATTAAGTTGGAGATCAACAATTTTTCTCATCATCTCTAAATTTAATGGCCGGTAAATTATTATGGTATCAAGGCGGTTTATTATCTCTGGTCGAAAGAACTTTTGGACTTTCTCCAAGATTTTTTCTTCTCTTTTTTTCTCATCTTTTTCCTCGCGATAAATTTCTGAGCCTAAATTGGAGGTTAAAATGATAATCGTGTTTTTAAAGTTAACGGTTCGCCCCCGTCCATCAGTTAATCTTCCTTCATCAAAAATTTGCAAAAATATGTTAAAAACTTGCGGATGGGCTTTTTCTATTTCATCAAATAAAATAACTGAGTATGGTTTTCGTCTCACTGCTTCAGTTAGTTGACCGCCTTCCTCATAGCCAACATAGCCAGGTGGGGCGCCAATTAATCTT
>JAPYWZ010000104.1 GCA_028276105.1 Microgenomates group bacterium
AGTTGGAGGAATCGAAATGATTTGTTCTGGTGCTTTTTCTGGTTCAGTAATAATTGGCTGCTCAATCACCTCTTGAACTTTTTCTTTTGCTACCTCTTCCTTTTTTGCTACTTCTTCTATCAACTCTGGTTTTTCTTTAATTGTCTCTTTAAACACTTTTAAAATGGTTTTTATTTGCTCTTTTGGCAATCCTGTTTCCTCGCAAACTTTTTGAACGATAGCTAACGGATGTTCACTAATATTTTGTGCAAAGGCGGTTAATGTTTTTTGGACCATGTTTTGAGAAACATTGGTTTTTTGAGAAATTATTTGATGAAGATTAGAGTTGCTTGTTAAATTGTTAGTAATAGCTTGAATTTTTGGCGCTGATAATTTTGTTTTAAATGAAATAACTTGAGTGACTGGAACGACCTGAGGAAGGGTTTTAACAAGCTGCTGTTTTTGCGATATCTGCTCAAACTTTGAAGAAGAAAGAGTAGAAACAATTCGTTGTGCAATTTGATCTTGTCTAATTGCCCGGTTGGTTAACTCAGTTCTTAAATGAAGGTAACGCTGTCTTTCTGTTGGCGTTTGTGCATTCATTGGATTTTTTAAGTAATTTAAGTTTTGGGTTATTTGTTGATAGATTTGTTTATTAGTTTCAATATGAGCAATATCAGTTAGTTTTGAAACATGAAGATTAAGAGACTTGGTTATTTCCTCTGTTTTTGCTTTTTTAATCTCCTCAATTGTTTCTAGTTTTACTTTGACTGGTACTTCAATTTCTTTTGGAATTTTTAAGGTGGTTGAGGTAAAAACAGAGGTTGGAGAAGGTGAAAGAGAGGGAGAAGGCCCTCCTCTTAATTGATCATAAATTGACATTAAAATATTTTTTGTCGCATAGATTCCATCACAACAATAATCACGAAAGATTCGAAGAAGCCACCACGGAAAAAAAATTACCGCCCAAAGCATAATAAGACTGATAATATATTCCGCATAAGTATCGATATAATTAGCGCTATTTATTACCGATAAAACTTGAGCCGGCCCACCATATAAAATAGTTGTTCCTGTGGGAAAAATATAACCGGCAATTGTTCCCACTCTTGAAAAATCAAAAGGAAAAGGAATACCGTTTTTCCAAAGAATTTTTAACGCATACATAAAAAGACCAACCAATGGTCCATAAAAAAGCCATTGAAAAAACACCCCAATCCAAATAAAACCAATGTTGCGAATAAAAACAAAAGGCAAAAGCAAAGCTAAAAATGGAGAAACAAAAATTAAAAACCAAAGGATAATTTTTCTAAGAATAATCATTATTCCCAAAACATAGTAGGTGACGTTAGTTAACTTTAAAAGAAAAAGCTCGGTTTTAATTGACTCTTGGACTTTGTAATTTAAATCTTTACAAAAAATTGCTTGATAATTTTTTTCATCAAATGTTTTTGAAAAATAAATATTAAAAATATCCTTTCCTCCCAAAGTCTCGGTAAAAAATTTCATTAAGACATCGGATAATTGAATTAAGGTTAAAACAATTGAGGCGGAAAAAGTAATAAACAAAAGAACACCAATTAATTTAAAAATCTGCGGCCAAATTTCCATTTTTTGAGAAAAGTTAAAACGCTGATTTAAAATCAATCCTAAACCAAAAATAGCCGCCACCATCAAAGTAAAAAAATATGCAACATTTCTTACATTTGACCAAATCGTAAAAATTGAGGGATGACTGTCAATTGAAGGATGAGACAAAACCCAGTGAATAAACTGTCTTGCTCGCTCATCAGCTTTTCCCTGAGCCGTTATTTCCTCATCATCAACCCAAAAATGATTATTAACAGGATCTTTTTTAAACTCTTCATAGGAAGTAACACATTTTTCCCCCACCTGCGCATAAATCTCAGAAAGACCTTCAGGACAACCATAACCCAAAGAGCATGGACGTGGTTCAGTCAAAACTTGGGCTTTAACTGGAAGTTTTAAAAAGAATAAAAAGAAAAAAATAAGAGTTAAAAAAACAAGCTTTTTTTTATCCATTTTTTCTACCTTTTTTATTTAACTAATTCTTTTAAGCCAAAAAAATAATAAGAAAAAAGAGATAAATATCAAACCCAAAAAACTATTTGTATAAACTCCTTTTACTTCACCCGAAGTAGGAGGAGGCGAAGTTGGCTGAGAAGGAGAAGTTGGCTGAGAAGAAGGGGTTGGTGAATTTTGAGGATTCCACAAAACACAAAGCTCTGTTTCCCCTGGTGCTTGGGCAATAATTTTAAGATTAACATAAGCAAATGTCCCTTGACCCGAAAAACCACTTTGATTTTCTCCGCTAAATAACAACTTTCCTTCACCTAAGTTATTAGTAGAAACCGAAGTCATAGCATTACCTGCAGTGGTAGAAACGTATTCTAAATACCGTGTATCATAAGTCATCCCAATTTGTGCGGAAGTAAGATTTTCTCCTTGAGTATCAATATTAATAGTAAACTGGACTGTCTGTCCACGGGTAAATCCGCCTTCCGGTGGCTGAGGAGCAATTAAATCAAATTTAATCGCATAGGTAGGTAAAGGAATAAAGAAAAAAAAGAAAATAAAAAACAAACTAATTAAAAAAAATCTAAACTTTTTCATAATTTCTAATATATACCAATTTTATCCTATTGACAAGAGATATTTTTTTGTTAAATTAAATTTTATGAATACAAAAAAATTTCTATCATTATTTCTTTATATCTTTCTTTGTTTATTTTTTTATTTAACACCCTTATCCTCGGTTTCTGGACAGGAAAATTTGGATAAAACAGTTAACTATATTTGCCTCAAAAAAATTCATTGTAATGAAAGTTCTTCTTGTACTTCAAAACACGTTCATCGTGTCCAACTAAGCACTGATCCTAAAAAAAAATT
>JAPYWZ010000106.1 GCA_028276105.1 Microgenomates group bacterium
ATGAAAATCAAAATCATAAATGAAAAAAATCTCTGGCAAAAATTTTTTGATGATAATTGCTCGTCTTCTTTTTTACATTCGTGGGAATGGGGAGATTTTCAACAGTCTTTAGGTTATCCAATAATAAGATTAGGTTTATTTAACAATAAAAACCAATTAGAAGCAATCTGTCTTGTGATAAAAATAAAAATCAAGCGAGGAAGTTTTTTGTTTGTTCCACATGGGCCGATAATCGCAAACCATCTAACTTCTAACACCAAATACATTAAAAAAATTCTTTTTGAGCTTTTAAAGTCTTTAAAAGAAATTGCCAAAAGAGAAAAATTTACTCCTTTTTCCTTTGATTTTATCAAAAAAGAATTTGAGGCTTTTGCAAAATCTAAAAATGCGATGATTTTTTTGGCTGTTATAAATAACAAAAAGCCGCCGATACCCGTTTTGAACGACTTGAGAGGTGCGGACTCCGACTTTACGTCGGAGGAGCACGCCCACGGAAGTGAAAAACGCGGTATCAAGGCTTTTATCGATCAATATATTGCTGCATCAATCATCATTTTTACTAAATCGGCTGCTTTTTATCATCAAGGCGCCTCCCTCCATACCAAAATTCCAGCCACATACCTCCTTCAATGGGAAGCGATTAAAGAAGCCAAAAACCGAGGTTGCCTACTTTATAACTTTTGGGGGATTTATGATGAACAAAGACCAGGAAAGAACCCCAAAATCTTGGCAGGGATTAACCCTATTTAAAACCGGATTTTCCGGCCAAATTAAGCGCTTTCTACCCACTCAAGACTATATCATCTGCCCAAAATACTATTTCACTTATCTTTGGGAAAAATTTTTAATGTGGAAGAGGTTTAAATGATTTTTTAAGTCTTATAAATCGTCTTTTTTTCTAAAGCCACAATTCGTGACTCGTGATTTTCCAATTTCTCATCAATCACTTTATATTTTTCAGACATAATCGTATACTCTTGATCGTACTTTTCCAACTTCCTCACAATCCAATTCAATTCTTATAACTCTCAATTACCTTAATCATTGTTTTTGGCGTAAAAATACCAGGTCGAACCCGTGAAAGATAAAAAAGATTTTCTTTAGATTGAATCATTGAAGGAATCACAGAAACCGCTGCCTTATAGCCGGCCTCTTTTACCAAATCAACGGTTTTTTTAGAAAAAGCCCCATAGGGATAAGCAAAAGTCTCAACTTTTACTTTGAACTTTTCCTCAAGAATTTTTTTACTCTCAAAAATCTGTTTTCTGGCAACCGTCTGCGGAATAAGTTTTAAATACAAATGATCAAGGGTATGCGACCCAAGCTCAATTAAACCACTATCCAAAACTTCTTTGATCTCTTTTTCATTCATAAAACCAGGCTTACCAATAAAATTGGCAATAACATAGATTGTTGCCTTCATTTGATATTTTTTTAAAAGAGGAAAAACAATCGTGTAAAAATCCTTGTAACCATCATCAAAAGTCAAAACTGCCGAGCGACTTGAATATTCAATCTTGCCCTCTAAAATATCAGGAATTTCTCTAACAAAATAGGTTTTGTACGATGCTTCTTTTAATGCTTTTAAATGACCTTCAAATAAATCAGGATTGATATCTAGCCTTTTTTTAATTAAATCCTCAACATCTTTTATATACTCCACATAATGATACATGATAATTGGAATTTTTAAAGTGGCTGAAACTGAAGCTTTCTTTTCTAATTCTTTAGGCAGTTTAAAAACCTTTTTTTCATAATAAGGTGGCTCGAAATGATTATTAAAAGAAGTTACTCCTCCTTTTGTCTTTTCTTTTTTAAAAAGATGGAAAAAAACTAAAGCTAAAACAAAACCTAAGATAAAAGCAAAAATTACTCGTTTCTTCATAAAATTAAAGTGTATCAAATTATATAAATTTTTATTTTTTAATTTTTAATTTTATTTCACTCACCCACCACTAAAATAAACTAGGGTAGAGGAGAAATTTAGATTTTTATGACAATCCAAAATCTGTTTTTACCGGTAGAGAAGACCGGAAAAATCAAACCAAAAAGACCAATAACTACCAAAGAGAAGAATAAAAGCTTTTTTTAAAAATTAATAAAAAAAAATAATTAAAAAAATTTTGACAAAAATTAAAATTTGGCACGATAGAAAAATAAAATGTCTCCCCTCTTTAACTTTCTCCATAACATCGTAAAAGATACAATTTACGACGTTATATACACCTTTACTCTCTACAATATCTATCCATATAACTGTCATTCCTAACTCTGATCAGGAATCTATATAATAAATTGTCATTTTCAATATCTATCCCTTACAAAGAGAAGATCTTTTGCTTCTCATCTTAATTTATTTAATTATTTCTACTTTTTTCCTTTTTTAATTTCTCTTTAATTTCTTAAAAAATAAACAAAATTAACTTCTTCTCCGGTAAGATAAAATTTCTTCTTTAATCCTATTTAATTTAGATTGTTTTATTAATCTAAATTGATATTTTCGAGGCTAAATCTGAAAGTTTAGTCAATGAATATCAGTTTAATTTAGAGCAATATAATAATCTAAAATCTAATTTTTGAGGCTATTTTTAACTTTCTACAAAAAATATCACTTATCCACAAAGAGTGATAAACAAATTTAGAGCGTAGTAATAATCTGAGTATTAATTTTTAGCCTGGATTTATTTTAGGAAAGACACCATGGCGCATCTTTACGAATAAACACAATTTGTTTTTTTTAATACCCTATAGTTTTTTATTAACATCCTATAGTTTTATTCACGTCCGTATTTTTTTATTTCTTTTTTATTTTTTAATTTTTATTTTTTATTTTCTCTTCTCCCCTCTTCCCTATTTTTTTTACCTTCTTCTACCAAGGAATCGATAAA
>JAPYWZ010000105.1 GCA_028276105.1 Microgenomates group bacterium
TTGCCCGAAGAATCAAAAAAGCATCGGAACTGTTGCCCAAAGCAAAAATAAAAGAAATAAGCAAAAACAGTTTTACTTTAGGATTTAAGAATTTCCAAGAAAAACTAAATTTTTGTGAGGTTTTTGTTGATGGGCCAACTTCTTTTTTTTCAGAAACTAAAAGGATTAAAAGCAAAACCGCAAAAAGACCTGGGATGGTGGCTAAATAAAAAATCAATCTTAAATTATTGGCAAAAAGATAAATAAAAATTAAACCCAAAATCGGCCCCAAAACCGCACCAGCGGAGTCTAAAGAGCGATGAAAACCAAAGATAAAACCTTTGTTTTTTTCGTTAGTATTTTGTAAAAGCAAAGCATCACGGGCGCCAGTGCGCAAACCCTTACCCAACCGATCTAAAAATCGAGAAAACAAAACCAAAAGCCAAGAGGAAGAAAAACCAATAATCCCTTTAGAAAAAGCGGAAAAAGTATAACCTAAAGTGACAAACGGTTTTCGTCTTTGAAATTTATCAGAAAAGTAGCCAAAGATAAATTTGGTCAAAGCGGCTGTTGACTCAGCAATCCCCTCAACTAGGCCAACGGCGGTGGTTGAGGCTTTCAACACTTGCGTCATAAAAATTGGCACAATTGGATAAACCATTTCTGAAGCGGTATCATTAAAAAAAGAAACCAACCCCAAAATTAAAACGTTTTTAGGAATTTTTGTTTTTTGTTCTTTCATAAAACTCAGCCAAAGCAATTTCTAACGGTAAAGACTCAATAGGGGTAATTTTTAAACTCGAATAAGCCTCAAGCAAAAGTTTAATCAGCAAACTTATCTCTTTTTCTGAAAGCTTTGTTTGGTAATCTAAATCGTTTGAAACACCTTTTTTTACCAAAAGAGAAAGCCTGAGTTTTTCTAATAACTCTTCAATTAGATTTTTAAAACTGCCCCCTTTTTGAGCAAACTGCTCTAAAAAAGAAAAGGTTAACTTTTCATCTTTTTTTTCCAAAATCTCCAAAAAATTCTCCCGTCCCAAAACGCCCAAAAAAGCCTCAATCTCCTCTTTTGATTTTAAATTTTGTCGCGTCACTTCCTCCAAAAGCTTGGCCGCATCCCGAAAAGATAAATCAGAGTGTTTGGCAATTAGTTTTAAAATCTCCTCATCAAACTCCAAATTTTCTTTTTTGGTAATTCTTTTAAGCATAGAAATAATATCCTTGACTTTGGCTTTGCCAAAATTTAAAAGAAAACAACGCGAGGCAATCGTTTGGGGAATTTTTTCTGGATTGGTGGTGGCTAAAATAAAAATAGCAGTTTTTGGTGGTTCTTCTAAAGTTTTAAGTAACGCATTAAATCCTTCATTGGTGATCATATGGGCCTCATCAATAATAAACACCCGAAACCGACCGGCCATTGGTAAAAAATTGGTTTGATAAATGATATTTCTTGCCTCTTCTATCCCCCGGTTTGATGCCGCATCAATCTCAAAAACATCAGGAAAAGACGACTTATCAATTGATAAACAGTTTTGGCATTGGTTACAAGGCTCAAACGAATCATTTTTTTGGGAAAACTTATTGTTTAAACAGTTAACCGCTTTGGCCAAAATTCTTGCGGTTGAGGTTTTGCCGGTTCCTTTTGCTCCCACAAACAAAAAAGCATGGGGTAAATCTTTACTACTTAAAATGTTTTTAAGCTTTTCTTTAACCTCACTATTATCAAGCTCAGAAACAGTCTTTGGTCGGTATTTTAAATAAAACATAAAAAAACAAAAAAAACCAAAATTCTAACACTTTAAAAATTTTAAATAATCTTACCAAAAATTTTAATCTTTTATATAATCAAATTTATGAGAAGATTTTTTTTGTTTGCCATATTTTTCTTTTTGATACTTCTTTTGCCAAAAGTTATTTTTGCCCAGAATCGCTTGGCTTCCTGTGATCTTTGTGGTTATTGCCAAGGACAAACGCCTCCCCAAAACTGGGAAAAATGTCGCGCTTGTCTTTACCCCGAAGCTTCTTCTAAGCCAGAAGCCGGCGATACCTTAAAAGTTGATGAAGAAACCCACCTGCCACCCACTCCTTATCCAGGAAGGTGGTATACTTTCTTAGGCTGTATCAGTACCAATCTTGGTAGTTTTGAAAGCCCAGGAGCGGCCGCAAGCGTGGTCCAACTTCTTTTAAACATTATCTTTTCTTTTGTTGGTGGTGCTTCGCTTCTTTCTTTGCTGTATGGAGCCTTTATCCTTTTAACCTCCCAAAGTAATCCAGAAAAAATCAATCAAGGAAAAAGAATTGTGTTTGGGGCGATTGCCGGCTTAATCTTTACCTTTTTAGCTGTCTTTTTAGTTAATTTTCTTGGCGAAAAAGTTTTGCGACTACCTGGCTTTACTCAATAAACACCCAAAATTCTTTTTAAGCTTTCTTTCGAAGATAAAAACCAGCGGCAAAAGTTGAGACAAAAAGAGGTAAAAAAAGGGTGGGTGAGCCGGTTGAAGGAATAGAAGAGGGTGTTTTGGTGGTTGTCTGATAGCGTTGGTAAGTAGATGTGGTTGAGGAGACGATAATTGAAGACACTGGTGTTGGAGTTGGGGTAACCTCAACCTTGGTAGTAGGAATGGCCTTAGTTGAAATAAAAGGAAAACCTTTTTTTAAAGAAAGCCTTCCCGTCAATACCGCAAAAAAAACAATCACCACCACCAACCCTAAAATAAACGACAAAATCTTATTAAAATTATCCATATAGCAAATATTATAACATAAAAAGAGATGAAAATCAAGCAATTGTATAAGTCGGGTACATAGGTAACACTCCTTTTTCTTTATTCGCCCAATGGTTATTATACCATTCAATTGGTGTTTGGTAATTTAAAGAACAATGAGGACGTTTTAAATTGTAAAAAATA
>JAPYWZ010000107.1 GCA_028276105.1 Microgenomates group bacterium
AAAACGATCGTGTCTTGTATAGAACCATTTCGAGGTCGGATGAACATTGAAAAAGGACCGATGGAAACAATTCTTCTAAACGACTGTCTTCGCGCCAATCCTAAATCAACTGATGAAGGCTTAAAAACTTTTTATCAAATTGACTACAAAAAAGGAAGAAAAATTGCGATTTTAGGGGTGATGGGCGAACTTTATGACCCAATAAAAGAACACAAAAATACCGCCAAAACTTTAATCAACTATCCGCCTGATATTGTTGTTGGAGTAGGGGAGTTTCGAAAGTATACGATTGATGAAGCAAGAAATTTGGGTTTTCCCAAGGATAAACTTTTTTTTGCCAAAGATGTTTTTGAAGCGGCAGATATTTTAAAAAAAATTATAAAACCTGGTGATTTTTTGTATCTTAAAAGCTCTCTTCTTCGCAACCTTTGGCGAATTATTAAAATCTTAAACAACCAACCAATTTGCTGCCGCAAAGAATTTTGCCCCTATGAACATTGTAAGTTTTAATTCAAAATGCAAAATGCATCCTCCGAATCGGAGGACAAAATGACAATATAAAATTAAAAATTTTTAAATTTTTATCTGTCGTTTTTATTTTTTATATTTTATTTTTTATTTATGTTTTTATATCAATTTAAATTAAACTTACCTTTATTTTATAAAAAACAATTTATCATTTTCTCCCTCCCTCAATCCTCACCTTACCACCAAATCTCAAACCTCAAAATCAACTCCAAAAATTATCAAATCATTGATGAAAAAAAATGGGGAAATAAAGTGGTAGTTTTAAAAGATAAAGGAAAGATAAATTTTGCCGCCAAAACCCTTCCTTTTAAATCCTCAATTAACCCAAACTTTTCTCTTTCATCATACCAAAAAACCAAAATCCCAAAAATCTATCTTACACCAAATCGATTTATAAACGGAAAAGATCAAAAAATCAAATCTTTAGCCAAAAAAGTTTTAGGTCAAGAAAAAAATCTTTTAAAAATGATAAAAAAACTTTATGATTTCACTTTGGACTACTTAACTTACGGCAAACCAATTGATGGGCTTTATCCATACTCTCAAGCGCTAAATGAGAAAATTACTGACTGTGGTGGTTTTTCTACCTTTTTGGCTTCACTTTTACAATCACAAAACATCCCCTCCCGCCTTGTTGTTGGTTTTATCATCAAAAAAAATATAATTAAATACTTATTAAATCCGTTTCACGTTCTACGTTATACATTTCACGACCTTTTTATGCACGCTTGGATTGAGATTTTAATTCCTGATGGCAGTTTTTTTCCGCTCGATCCCTCGATTGAATGGAGAAGAAAAAAGGTTAAAACTCAAAGACAAGGCGGTTTTGGCTTTATTCCAGCTGATCGTTTGGTTACCTCTTATGGATGTGATTTTGAGTTAAAAGTTTATGGGAAAGTTTATAAAATAGATTTATTGCAAAAAAATTTAAATCTCAAAATGACAATGCAAAATTAAAAATAATTTTAATTTTAATTTTGAGATTTGCATTTTAAATTTTGAATTTTAAAGATGATCAATCTCAATCTTGCTCCCAACGAAACCTTTTCTGATGCCTTAACTTCTTTTTTATTACTTTTTCAACCTTGGCGATGGAAAAGAGGAAAAGAACAAGACAAAGTTAAAAAGGAAATTTTAAAAAAATATCTAAACGTTACACATTCTACGTTTTACGTTTCACTATTTTTATCCGGTAGATCCGCTCTTTATCATCTTCTTAAAAGTTTAAATCTTCAAGAAACCGATGAAGTTTTAGTCCAAGCCTTTACCTGTGAAGCAGTTATTTTGCCTATTGTAGCCCTAAACTTAAAACCAGTTTTTTTCGACATTGAAAGAAAAAGTTTTTCCGCAAATCCTATAGATTTAGAAAAAAAGCTGTCAGAAAAATCTAAAGTTGTCATCCTTCAACACACTTTTGGTATCCCACCAAGCCAAAGAGAAAAGATACTTTCCATTATCAAACAAAATAATCTAGTGCTAATTGAGGATATAGCACACGGGATAAACATAGCAAAAATCAAAATGAAAAATGCAAAATTGAAAAATCATTTTTTTCTTTTATCATTTGGCCGGTCAAAAAGCCTCTCTTCCGTTTTTGGGGGAGCGATAATCACCAATAACAAAAAAATTGCCAAAAAACTTGATTCTTTCAATCTTCCTTATCCTTCCTATAGTCTGATCTTTAAACTCCTCCTTTATAAACCTATAGCATTTATAACTAAATTGACCTATAAGATATATTTAGGCAAAATAATTCATTTTTTTAGCCAAAAATTCAATCTTTTAATTCCAGAGATTACCAAAAAAGAAAAAGCAGGAGAGTACGATCATTTTTTTGATAAAAAATACCCCAATGCTTTAGCAATCTTGCTTTTAAATCAACTAAAACACTTTTCAAAAACCCAAAATCAAAGAAAAAAAATAGTCAATTTTTATTTAAAAAATTTAAATAACGTTATAAGTTACAAGGTACAAGGTACAGGATCAATTATTCGTTTTCCTCTTCTTATTAAGAATCGCGATAAAATCCTTCAAAATTTGGAAAAAAAAGGCATATTTTTGGGTCGCTGGTACGATAGTCCAGTTGCTCCAAAAGGTTTTCCTTTGGATAAAGTAGGGTATAGGTGGGGAAGTTGTCCAAAAGCTGAAGAAGTTTGTCAAAAAATTATCAATTTACCTACCAATAATATAAAATTAAATGAAGCAGAAAAATTAACCAAAATATTAAACGACGTCATATATGAAAATCAAAATCATAAATGAAAAAAATCTCTGGCAAAAATTTTTTGATGATAATTGCTCGTCTTCTTTTTTACATTCATGGGAATGGGGAGAATT
>JAPYWZ010000110.1 GCA_028276105.1 Microgenomates group bacterium
CCGATTTTAAAGCAGTTAAAACCGCAAGACCAATCGGTGGTAAAAAAGGGCTTTTGGGATTGTGTCCTTCGATTTCTTTTTCCGCAGGGATGTATTGATAAATGGTTTCAGTGGCCAAAGCGGCAGGTAATGGCTGTTGAATGATTACTCCAGTTGTTTCTTTGTCAGTTGCTTTTTGTTTAAGATGACGAACAAATTCTTCAAAAAGGGGTGACTTTTTATAGTGAATAAATTCAAATTTAATTCCCAGTTTTTTAGCGAATTTATTTTTTATCTTCACAAATGAAAGCTGTTCTTCTGATTCACCAATAAGAAAAACAACCAATTTTGGTTTATTTTTTTTCAATTTTTTAAGAGTTTTTTTTATTTCTTTAGTAAGAAGGGAGACGATTTTTTTACCATCAATGACCATTATATAAAAATTATACCATAAAAAAAATCAAAAAACAATAAAAGGAAGTTTTTCAAACGTAGTGTCATTCTTTACCCTCCGAATCGGAGGACGGGTTTAATCAGAAATTGATAAATGTTATTCTTGACTCCGATTAGGAATCTATATAATTTTAACGCGTTTTAAAATTAATACAAAGAAAAAACTTTGTCCCATTCCCCATCTTCAATAATTCTTTCTAAATCATAAAAGCTTTTCCCAATGCGATGATCGGTTAGTCTATTTTGTGGAAAGTTGTAAGTGCGAATTTTTTCGGCCCGCTCCCCACTGCCAACGTTTTTGACATAAGAATGTAGAAGTCCTTGTTTTTTTTCTTGTTCTAGCTGGTAGAGTTTGGCCGCCAAAAGGTTTAAGGCAATTCTTCGATTGGCTTCTTGATAACGCTCGCGGGAGGCGGTTACCACAATCCCTGTTGGTTTATGGATTAATCTAACGGCAGTTTCTACTTTGTTGACATTTTGTCCTCCATGACCACCGGCTCGATAAAACTGCCACTCAAGATCTTGGGGGTTAATTTTAATATCCGATTCAATGATTTGGGGGTAAACAACGATAACGGCGGTTGAGGTATGGATTCTTCCGCGTCTTTCCGTTTTTGGAATTCGCTGAACCCGATGGACCCCAGTTTCATGTTTAAACAAAGAAAAAGCATTTTCTCCTTTTATCTCAACGATATCTTTATCAAGGTAAGAAAATTTAAAACCCTTTTTTTGGGCAAATTTAATATAAGATAAAAGAAGCTCCCGCATCCAGATTTTTGCCTCATCACCTCCCACTCCAGGGATGGCTTCAATGATAGCAACGTTTGGGTTAATAAGCATAGGGAAAAATTATAATTGGAGAATTTTTATTAATTGTTCCAAAGCTACTTCTTGTTGTTTACCTGTTTTTAAATCCTTTAATTTTACCACATTTTTTTTAACCTCTTCTTCTCCTAAAATTAAAACATAAGGAATTCCTTTTTTATCGGCATATTTTAACTGTTTATCAAGTTTTTTTTCTGGGTTTAAGAAAAGCTCGGTGTTAATGTTTTTTTCTCTTAAGACAGTGGCCACTTTTATTGATTTTTCAATAAAGTCTTTGGAGAAAATAGTCACCAAAACTTTGGTTGAGGTTGATTTTTTGGGAAAAAGATTAAGTTCATTGCCGGCTTCCAAAAGCCGATCAAACCCAAAAGCAAAACCACAGGCAGGAATGGAGTTTTCTAAGAAAATACCAATTAAATTGTCATATCGTCCTCCTCCACCCAAAGAACCACCTTTATAATTGTCATCAACGGCTTCAAAGATTATTCCGGTATAATAATCTAAACCTCGCGCTAAAGTCGGTTTAAAAGCAAAGTCTTCTTCCTCTTTTAGGTCATAAGTTTTTAAGAGAGAAAAAAGTTTTAAGATTGTTTCATTGGGTTTTTTGTTTTTTATTTGGTTTAAAATTGCTTTGGCTTCATCGCAAGAAATTGCTTTTATCTTTACTATTTCCTCAATCACTTTTTCCTCACCTACTTTTTCCAGTTTATCAATGGCAGAAATTACTTTTTTATCAAGGTTTTCAAAATTTTTTCGGTCGTTAATAAAAATTTTTGTTTTTTTAAAACCCAGTTCTTTAAAAATTTTAAGGCTTACTGCAATTATTTCGGCTTCGGCCAAAAGACTTTCTTCCCCAACAATATCAATATCGGCCTGGATAAACTCCCGAAAGCGACCTTTTTGAGGATTTTCCGCCCGAAAAACTGATTGGATTTGATACCTTTTGAATGGTTTTGGAAGATTTTGATATTGAGAAACGACGCGAGCAAGAGGTACCGTTTGATCGTAGCGAAGACCAAGTTTTCGCCCGCCTCTGTCTTCGAAGATGTAGATAAGTTTATCAGCTTCCTCTCCATATTTTCCCAAAAGGACTTCGGCGTATTCTAAGGTGGGTGTTTCTAAGGGATCAAAACCAAAGCGTTCAAAAAGAGTTTTTAGTTTTTCAATTAAAAAATTTCGCTGAAGGGACTTTTCGGGCAAAAAATCACGAAAGCCTTTTGGTGGTTGGATAAGCATAAGAGAAATTATAACATATTTTTTATTCTAACATCCGAAGAAATGTATTAACCCCGCGGGCCCAGGTACCAGGAGATGAGGGAGTGTATTTTTTCATGATCATTGAGGCAGTTACCAAGCCTTTGTCGATATATTCTTTTTTGATACCGGCGGCCACTTTTTCAATCGCTTCTTCATAGGAAGAAAAACGAAGAACTTGATCACCATAAATCCCCCACCCCCAACAGTTATGGGAGTTTTCGGGAATATAGCGACAAAGATTGGATTCTTGCATGGCAATAGCTGGTAAAAGGC
>JAPYWZ010000112.1 GCA_028276105.1 Microgenomates group bacterium
TAATTTATGAAAAAAATATTTTTTATAATAATTATTATTTTTATTTTACTTTTCCTTTTTATTCAAAAATATATTTTAGGAGTAAGTCTAATTTGGAAAACATATAAAAACCCCAATGTTCCTTTTACTTTTAAATATCCTTCCAACTGGTATCTATGTGAAGAATTGTATCCTAATATCAAACAAAACGCAGTCCATATCTCAGATCAACCAATTGATTGTAAAAGAATTTTTTTTAAAAAAAATTCCCGAAGTTTATCAATCTCCAATTCAGGTGAAACAACAACTGAAAGTAACATAAAATTTTTTTTAGAAAAAATGGAGCTTGAGCAAAAAATAAGAGAAAAAAGAGGTGAACCACCAATAGTCCCAGGATTTATCTGGCGCTTTCAAAGTTATAGAAATGATCTTTTAACCCTTAAAAACTCATCAACTGCTAAGATTTCTGGACTTCCTTCTCCTTTTTTAGAATATGCAACACTATATAAAGGGGAAATTTATCTTTTTTCTTTGTCTGAGATAGATACGATAAAAAGTTTACCGCTTCGTATCATCTTATGGACATTTAAAGTTACTAACTAAAATCCTCAAAGATCTTTAGAAAATAAAAAATTAAAATATGAAACGAATTAATTTCTTTTCTACTTTAGGGTCGTTGTTAACGCTTTGTTTTTTTGTTTGGATAATTTTTTCTTCAAGTGACTGTAATTTTTGTTATTCGATGCCATCCATATGGTTGCGAACTCTAATTTCTGGAATAATTATTTTCATTGGCGCCATCTATTGGTCAAAAGAATTCCTAAAAGTGGAAAAAATCATCTATCAAATTGAGGGGCAACCACTTCTTCAAACCGATGAAGCGGTTGAAGGTTTGCCTTTTGCCGGTGAAGGGATTATTGAAACAGATAACCCCATTAAATCTCCTTATGCAAAAGTCGACTGCGTTTTTTACCACAGTATTAAAGAAATAAAATATAGAAAGCGTTGGCTAATCAAAGAAAATAAGTCTTCCTTTTGTCCCTTTTATTTAAGAGACGATCGAGGAAAATTAAAAATAAATTTAATTTTTATTGATAAAGACTTTTCCGGCTATGACTTGAATAATCTTGATGAAAGAACTTTTTACCAAGCAAATAGTGAAGTTGATGGTGATTTGGTTTTAAATAAAAAAGAAGGAATAGATTATCAAAGTAAGCTATTGGGTATTCCTATTTTTGGTATTCGTTATCGTTTAACAGAGTTTGTTCTTCGCCCAGGGACAAAAGTTTTTATCTTTGGTAAAGTGGGGAAAAAGAATGGTGAATTGGTTTTAAAAGAAGATAAAGACTTTCCATTAATAATCAGTAAAAAATCGCGCAAGCAATATGTTGAAGAATTTTATCGAGGAGAAAACATAATTTATTTGCGTCATCTTTTAGTAAGCGTTGGATTTACTCTAATTGTTTTTGCCAGCCAATTTTTTTTAAAAATAAATGAAATTTCTTTTTTGTTAATTTTATTTTGGGGTAATTTTTTAATTCTTTTAAGCATTTTATTTACGATTTACAATCGAATGACAACCTTAAAAAATCGAGCTTTATACTCGTTAAGTAATATTGAAGTTGAATTAAAACGCAGAAATGACTTAATCCCTCAATTGGTAACCCTAATAAAAAATTTAACCCATTTTGAAAAAGAGATTCAAAACCTGGTAGGACAAATAAGAGAAAAAATATTATTTTCTAAGGATTATATTCCCTCAGGTAAACCTTCTTTTGTCTTTTCTTTAAAAGTTTTGTCAGAAAAATATCCAAAGTTGGTTACTTCAGAAAATTATCAAAAATTAATAAGAACCTTGATTGATACCGAAGAAAGACTAGCTCACAGTCGAGAGTTTTATAATCGCAGTGTCAGAAAATACAATATTCTTATTACTCAGTTTCCTTTTAATCTTTTAGCTTTAGTTTTTGGTTTTAAACGGATGGATTTTTTGCAAATATGATTTTTGATTTTCATTCTCCTTCTTTAAAACTTCCCCAAAATCAAAAAATGGCTTCATGAAAAAACCGCTTGAATTTAATTTCCTCTTCCCCGCCATCTAATTTGGCCAATTTGAATATTTTGAGCGGTAATTGAGCCATCAGAGTTTTCCTGACCAACAATAAAAACAGTCTCATTTTCTTTTAAATCACTGATTTCGGCTTTGGTCGTTTTTCCAATATTGGTTTTATCAGTAAAAAATACGATTCGGGTTGAGCCATTTTGGGTTTTTACCGTAATTGAATCGGCCTCTTTTTTAATAATTTGGCCACTTACTGGTCGGCTACCTCCCCCAAACCGACTGGCTTGATTTTGACCAGAGAAACCTCTTGCCCCAAATTGGGAAAATCTTTGCTGTTGTTGGCTTTTTTGATAAAAGCTACCCGCATAAAATCCCAGGGCCAAACTAATAACCGCAACCAAAATAAAAGAAAAAAGATTATTTTTCATAAGTGTTTTATAACTTTTAACTTTTAACTTTTTATTCGTATCTTAACGCCTCAATTGGCGAAAGACTGGCGGCTTTTTTTGCCGGATAATAACCAAAGATTATCCCAATCGCCGATGAGACAAAAACCGAAAGCAAAATTCCCCAAATCGATAAGACAAAAGAAAAATTCATTAATTTTGCCAAAACAAAATAAACACCAATCCCAGAAATTACCCCAACTAATCCACCAATCAAAGTCAGAATAATTGACTCAGTCAAAAACTGTAAAACAACAATTTTATTTTTAGCTCCTAAAGCTTT
>JAPYWZ010000005.1 GCA_028276105.1 Microgenomates group bacterium
AACATTAAGTTGTCTGGCAATTCTATTTTTTGGACCGGTATATCTCATTAAATTTTAAATATAATTTTTAATTTTTAAACCCTTCGCACTTTGGGTGGTCGCACCCCATTATGAGGAACTGGGGTAATATCAATTAAGCGCAAAACATCAATCTCCAAACTTCTTATCACCCTCAATGCCGCCTCTCGCCCAGGACCAATTCCTTTGACAAAAACATCCGCTTCCTTCAACCCATATTCAGCCATTGCTTTTTTTAACGTTGCCTCGGTGGTCACCGTTGCTGCATGAGGGGTCGACTTTCTTGTTCCGGAAAAACCATACATTCCACAGGAACCAACAATTACCGGATTGCCTTTTTCATCGGTTACGGTAATAAAAGTATTGTTAAAAGTGGCAACCACATATATTTTTCCTTTTTCCACTACTCGTTTTTGTTTCTTATCTTTTTTTCTTACCATAAATTTATTATTTTATTTTTTAGAACTTTTAGAAGACGCTGCCTGTTGTTGTTTCTTTTGTTTCTCTTGCTCAAGTTTAGCCCAGACTTCTTTTCGCAAAGCACCAACCGTTTTTCTTTTTCCTCGTTTTGTTCGGGCATTAGAACGTGTCCTTTGACCTCTAACCGGCAGCCCGCGGATATGTCTTATCCCCCGATAACAACCAATTTCTTTAAGTCTTTTTATATTTTCCATAATCTCTTCTCGAAGCTCTCCTTCGACTTTATAATTTTTTTCAATAAAATCGGTAATTTTCCTTAACTCTTCTTCTGATAAATGACCAATTTTTTTATTAGGATCAATGTTGGTGGCTTTTAAAATCTCTTTGGCTCGCTGCCAACCAATACCATAAATTAAAGTTAAACCATACTCCACTCTTTTATCATCGGGTAAGGAAACACCAAAAATTCTTGTCATTTAATTTTTTTAAACTTTTAATGATTACCCCTGTCTTTGTTTATGTTTGGGGTTTTCACAAATAATATATAACCGTCCTTTTCGTTTTACCAGTTGACATTTAGCACAAATTTTTTTTAAGGATGCTCTTACTTTCATAAGAATTTTTATAAACGATAAATAATCCTTCCTCTTTCTAAATCATAAGGGGTGATCTCAACCTTTACCTTATCCCCCGGCAAAATTTTTATAAAATTTTTTCTCATTTTTCCTGACAAATAACACAAAATCACTTTTTGCGAATCCTTTAATTTTACCCGAAAAAGAGTATTGGGAAGGTTTTCAACTACTTCACCCTCAACCACTAAAACATTATCTTTCATACTTTAAAAACAATAAAACAATATTTTAACATAAAAATTTTAATTTTAAAAGACTAAGTTAAAATCAAAACCCCATTTTTTGTCACCGCCACTGTTTTTTCAAAACAAGAAGATAAGCTTCCATCTTTGGTAACAATTGACCAATCATTGTCTTTCTCAAATGCCATTTCCTCTGTCCCCATCGAATAAATCACCTCAACCGCCAGCACCAAACCCGGTTTTATCTTTAAAGTCTTTTCTACCGGCCGATCTAAAAACCCAAAAACAAAGGGATCTTCGTGTAAATCTTTGCCAATTCCATGACCAGTCAGCTTTTTAATAACAAAATAACCATTTTTTTTAATTATTGTCTCAATTGTTTTTGAAACCTCTCCCAAATACCCACCCACTTTTATCTTTTCAATTGCTTTTTTTAAAGCCTCTCTTCCTGTATCCAAAAATCTTTTTATCTCACCTTTTTCTTCTTCTCCCACCACCATCGTTTTAGCACAATCGGTATGAAAACCTTGATAATAAAGACCAATATCAATTGTTAACAAATCACCTTTTTTTAAAACTCTTTCTGAAGGGGGGGTATGAACAATTTGCTCGTTAACTGGCAAACAAGTGGCAAATTGGTATCCTTCAACCTTATCAAAAGAAACTTCGGCCTTTTCTTCTTTAATCAATCTTTGAGCTTCGTTTTCTATGGCCAAAGTCGTTATCCCTGGTTTAACAAATTTGATTAATCTTTCAAGAATTCGTTTAAGTTTTTTTCCTCCTTCACTCATAATTTTAATTTCCTCTTCCGTTTTATAGTAAATCATATACTTTTCTTTTTTTTTAGGAAAAATAAATAATTCGATAAACTTCTTCTAACTTATCAAAAAACTCTTCTTTAGAAAAGTTATTTTTGATTAAATAATCAGCAAAAGCAATCGTTGGCCCCATATTACTTTCGATTAACTCACTAATATCTCTTTCTTCTCCATAAAGCCCTGGCCTTTCTTTTCTTTGAGCCAACCGTTTATAACGCAAATCTTTGTCAACAAATAAAGCCAAAATAACAATTCTTACTTTTGGAAATTTTTTCTTTAAATAAAGATACTCCTCCCACGAGCGCATTCCTTCAATGATAACAATGTTATTTTTTTTCAACCCGTCTTTGATTTTTTGCTCATTTAACACCGCCATTGCCGCCATCCCATATTTTTTACGAAACTCCATTCTTAGTTTTCGATGAACCTCATTGGTATGCAAAAATCCATGTTTTTCAATATATTCATTGATAATTTTGCCAAAAGAAACAACCGGCAAACCTTTTTTTTCTTTAAAATAATTGGCGGCCTCAGTTTTGCCGCTTCCTGGCAAACCAACAATGGCAATAATCGTTTTTTTCTTTTGTTTCCAAGATTTAATTTGATTGGCAACCAACTGCTTTCCTAAATTTTTTAAAATTTCTTGATTAACCTCGGCAATTGATCTTTCGCCATCAATTTCGGCCAAAATCCCTTTTTTTCGATAGTACTCAATTACCGGCAAAGTATGTTGATAAAAAAGTTTTATTCTTTGGCGCAAAGCCGGTAAAGTTTCATCTTCTCTTGTAGTATCATCTCGATGAAAAAGTCGCCAAATCGCTTCTCTTTCTGAAATTTTAAGATAAATAACTTTATCTAAATGGTTTTTAAATTTTTTGGCTTGATATAATGTCCTTGGGAAGCCATCTAAAATATAACCTTTTTTGTATTCGGGTCTTGAAAGATAATTTTCAACAATTTCAATCGTTTTATCATCAGGCACCAAAAGACCAGCGTTAATCGTTTCTTTAATATATCGACCCAAAGCAGTTTTTTCTTTGGCAATTTGGCGAAAAATATGGCCGGTTGAAAGATAAGGAATATCTAGTTGTTTTGATAAAAGATTCCCTTGGGTGGATTTACCTGAACCTTGGATACCAATTAATACCAGTTTCATAATTTAATCAAGTTTTTTTGTTTCTTGATGAATCGTTCTTTTTTTACAAGCCGGACAATATTTTTTAATTTTTAACTTTTCCGGCGTATTGACCTTATTTTTTTCTGTGACATAATTTAATCTTTTACAACTTTCACAAACTAAACCGATAAGAATGCGGGATCCTTTTTTTGCCATAGGTTTTTTATTTTAAAAACTTATCATAATTTTTCATTATTAATTGAGCCTCTATCATCTTAAATGTTTCCAAAACGACAGAAACAACAATCAAAACACTTGTCCCACCAATGACTAAACCAGAAATACCACTAATCTTTGCCACCAAAACCGGCAAAATGGCAATTATTCCCAAAAACAAAGCCCCCACCGTCGTAATCTTATACAAAACTTTTTCTAAATACTCTTTGGTGGAAGTGCCGGGTCTTATTCCTGGAATAAATCCACCGTTTTTTTGCAACTCTTCAGCAATCTTTTGAGGATTAAAAATAACAACCGTGTAAAAAAAAGTAAACCCAATTACCAAAAAAAAATATAAAAAATTATAAAAAAAACCCGACGGATTAAAAAGAACAATCAAAAAATGGCCAAAATTAGAAACGGCTTTATTTTTTGCTCCCACTAAAAAGCTGCCTAAAAGTTGAGGAAAAAGAACAAAAGAAACAGCAAAAATAATTGGGATAACTCCGGCTTGAGTTAATTTTAAAGGAAGAAAGTTGGAAGCGGCTTGATACATTCGATTACCCTTAATTCTTTTGGCATAAAAAACCGGAATTTTTCTCGTTGCTTCACTAACAAAAACCACCGCCCCAATCACCAAAACCGCCAAAACCAAAAAAACCAAAAGATTAAAAACTAATTCTTTGCTGATAATCAAAGCGGTGCGACTTATAAAAACCGGCAGTCTTCCCACAATCCCCGCAAAGATTAAAAGAGAAATCCCATTACCCAAACCAAATTCGGAAATTAGCTCACCAAACCATATTAAAATAAAAGTCCCAGCGGTTAATGTGGCCACAAATGAAAAAAACTCAAGCGGAGTTAAAGAAGTTACAATTTTTTGATTATGCAAAAGAAAATAAATCCCAATTGACTGAAGAATAGTTAAAGGTAAAGTTAAAAACCGCGTATACTGATTGATTTTAAATCGACCATATTCACCTTCTTTAGTCAGTTCCTCTAATTTTGGATAGATAACACTTAAAAGCTGGATGATAATTGAGGCATTGATATAGGGATTAAGACCCAAAGCCATCACCGAAAAATTAATTAAGGTTCCGCCAGAAAAAATATCCAAAAGAGATAAAAATTGATTTTGACCAAATAAAACTCTAAGACGAGCTAAATTTATTGCCGGTACCGGTAAAAAGGCAAAAAGACGAAAAACAAAAAAAATAAAAAAAGTTAAAATTAACTTTTTGCGCAAAACCGGATCGGCAAAAAGATTTTGAATTTTATTTTTTATCTCCTTCATGGTTTTTTTCTTCTAATTTTTTCTTTAATTTTTTTTCATAAAACTCTTTTTTCTTAAGTTTTTTACTTTTTTTCGGTTTGTTTCTTCCTTTTCCTCGAAGAAGAGGAAACTTTTTAATAATCCTCCCCTGTCCTCCTTCAAAATGAATTGGGATCGATTCTCTTGCTTTTTGATGACGGGTCGTTCCCCGACCGGATTTGGCTCCTTTACCGCTTCCCAAACCTCGACCGACTCTTTTTTTTCCTCTTTTTACCAACTTTGGTAAAAAAGACAAAAAAGGAATCTTCATAGATTTTTTGGCTTTAAATTTTTTAACGCTTTTAAAACAGCATAGGCATTGGCAATTTTGTTTCTTGAACCTAAGATCTTTCCCGAAGCGTTCTCAACCCCACAAACTTCTAAAATCAAACGGGCAACGCCGCCTACTTTTAAACCGGTACCCTCAGGCGCCGGTTTTAAAAGGACTTTGGCCGCTTTATATTTTACTTTTATCTTGTGAGGCAAAGTCTTTTTAAAAAGAGGCACTTTTATCAAATGTTTTTTGGCGTAATTAATGGCTTTTTGAATGGCTGGAGGAACTTCTAACCCTCTTCCCAACCCAATTCCCACCTGCCCTTTTCGATCACCAACCACCACTAACGCCGAAAAAGAAATATAGTTACCACCGGGAATTTTTTTTGACACCCGGCGCACCATCAAAACTTTTTCTTCAAATTTTTTTTCCTCATTACTTTGGTTTTTTTCCATTTTAAAAGAGAAAAACTTATATTTTAATCCCTCCCTCTCTTAGGCCTTCGGCCAAAGCGGCTACCCTTCCATGATAATGGTACCATCCTCGATCAAAAACGGCTTTTTCAATTCTCAATTTTTTTAACTTTTCCGCCAAATCTAAACCAACAATTTTTGCCTCATCCGTCTTTCTTACTTTTTTATCAATTTTTTTATTTTTTCTCAAAACCAAACTCGAAGAGGAGGCTAAAGTATGTCCTTTTTCATCATCAATCGCTTGAGCATAAAGATAACGATTCGACCGAAAAACTGAAATTCTTGGTCTCTCTTTTGTGCCAAAAATATTGGCCGAGACTCGCAATTTTCTTCTTAAACGACGATTACGATTGATGTTTTTCATAATTTTTTAAATTTTTTAGGCGGATGCTGCGCCTTTAACTTTTTTGGTTGGTTTAAGCTTGATTTTCTCACCCTCATATCTTATCCCTTTACCTTTATAGTCATCAGGTGGTTTTAACATTCTAATTTTATAAGCCACTTCCCCTACCTTTTGTTTATCAACCCCCAAAACGGAAATAATCGTGTTTTTTTCTACTTTAAACTCAATATCTTTTGGCTTTTCAAAAATTACTGGATGAGAATAACCCAACTTAAAAACCAATTTTTCTCCCTCAAGTTTCACATTATAACCGGTACCAACAATCTGAAGTCTCTTTTCCCATTTTTTTTGAACACCCAAAACCGCATTGGCCAGAAGTTGACGATAAAGTCCCCATAAAGCCTTGGATTTGTCAGTTTCTTTTTCCTCAAAAACAACCACATTATTTCCCTCCACTTTTACTCCTATACAAGAAGGCAGAATAAAACTTAATTCTCCTTCTGGTCCTTTTATTAAAACATTTTTTTGGTTAATATTAACCGTCACTTTTTCTGATAAAGGAATGGGTTTTTTGCCTATCTTGGACATAAGAAATTACCAAATATCAAACAAAAGCTCACCGCCAACTTTTAACTTTTTTGCTTCCACATTAGTTAAAATTCCTTTTGAGGTTGAGATAATCGAAAAACCCAAACCATTTAAAACCGGTTTTAGTTCTCTATACCCTCGATAAATCCTTCTTCCCATTTTTGAGTGAATTTTAACATCAGTCAACGCTTTTTGATTGTTGTTATATAAAAGTTCTACCTCAATTTTTTTTCCATCCTCTTTTTCAGAATAATCTTTAATATACTTTAGCTCTTTTAACTTCTTCAAAATCCTTAAATTAAAGTTTGAGGACAAAACCTCAACCTTTTCTTTTCTTGCCAAATACCCATTTTTAATCCGAATTATAAGATCGATAAAACTGTTTCCCATAATTTTATGTTGGTTCAACTATTTTTTTGGTCACCTTACCATGACTTCTAAAGGTTCTGGTTGGGGCAAATTCGCCCAACCGGTGACCAACCATCGCCTCAGTGACAAAAACTTCAATAAATTTCATTCCATTGTGAACTAAAAACCGATGGCCGACAAATTCTGGGGGGATCTGCGAATCTCTTGCCCATGTTTTAATGGGTGTTTTTTCCCCAGTTTTTTTCTGTTTTAAAACCTTTTTTAATAGTTTTTCATCAATGTATGGACCTTTTTTACTCGACCTTGCCATATTTAAAATTACCAAGAAATTTTTCTAACACCTGGAATCTCTCCCTTTAACGCTTTTTCGCGAAAACAGATTCGACACATCCCAAAACGACGAAGATATGCCCTTGCTCTTCCACAAAAAGGACAACGGTTGCGATACCGAACCTTATATTTTTGTTTTTTTAAAAATTTTACCTCATCGGATTTTTTCGCCATAAAAAGGAATTCCTAAAAACTGAAATAACTTTTTTGCTTTTTCTTTATCTTTGGCATTGGTAACAATGGTTACTTGTAATCCTCTTATTTTATCAATTTTATCGAAATCAATCTCTGGAAAAATCGTTTGCTCAGAAAAACCTAAATTTAAATTTCCCCCCGCATCTAAACTTTTTAAATTAATTCCACGAAAATCTTTCAAACGGGGAATGACAATTTTAATCAATTTTTCCAAAAAATGATACATTCTTTTTCCTCGCAAAGTGACTTTTACTCCAATAGGAATCCCTTTTCTTATCTTAAAAGCCGAGATTGACTTTCTGGCTTTGGTAATCACTGCTTTTTGTCCGGCAATCAAAGAAATCTGCTCTTGAATTTTTTCCAAAACTCCTTTATTAGTTACTGCTTCTCCCGCACCGACATTTAAAACAATCTTTTCCACTTTAGGAACAGCCATTGGATTTTTGATACCAAGTTCTTTCATTAGTTTCGATTTAACCTCATTTTGATAAAAAGTTTTAAAATCCATATCAAGTTTAAAATAAATTTATATTTTACTCTTACATTTTTTACATACCCGAAACTTTTTCTTTCCTTCTTTTAAAAATCCCACCCTGCTTGGTTTTTTACATTTGGGACAAATAAGCATCACTTTTGAGACAGCTAAAGGTCTTGGCACTTCAATTATCCCCCCTTGCGGCATTTTTTCATTTTTTTTAATGTGTTTTTTATATAAATTAATCCCAAGAATCAAAACCTTATTGGCTTTTTGATACACTTTTTCCACCACCCCTTCTTTTCCTTTATCTTTACCGTAAATTACTTTGACTTTATCCCCTTTTTTAATTTTCATAAAAAATTTTTTTAAAACTAATAAATTTCTTCAGCTAAACTGGCAATTTTTGAAAAACCTGCATCTTTTACCTCTTTGGCAATTGGGCCAAAAACTCTTGTTCCTTTGGGGTCTTTCACTCCTTTTCCTGCTAAAATCACACAGGCATTATCATCGAAGCGAATGTAACTGCCATCTGGACGTCTTTTTTCTTTTTTTGTCCGAACAACCACCGCCGGCAAAACATCACCCTTTTTTACTAAGGAATAGGGCAAAGCTTCTTTAACCACCACCGTAATCACATCACCAACATAAGCCACTTTTCGATTCCCCTTTTTTGGCAAACCAATCATCATTACTTTTTTAGCACCGGTGTTATCAGCAACGGTTAAAATTGTTCGTGGTTGAATCATAATTTTTATTTGGATAACTTTTCTATCACTTTAAAATGTTTATCTTTAGAAATTGGTCGCGTCTCTATAATTTTTACAACATCACCCTCTTTTAAATCAAAATCTTCGTTATGGGCTTTATACTTTTTATGGTAAGTTACCACTTTCTCATATAATGGATGACGAAACTTTCTTTCAACCTTAACCACAACCGTTTTTTGCATTTTAGTTGAAACAACCGTTCCGGTTAAAATTTTGGGCATAAGAAAACTACTTAACTTTTAACTTTTCTTCTTCTTTTTTCTCCGTTAAAACGGTTAATAACCTGGCCAATTTTTTTTGTTTTTTTCTTAAAAGATTAGTGTCTTTTGGCGGATTAACTTTTGTCTCAATTTTTAGCTTGGCAATCTCTTGCCTTAAATTACTAATCTCCTTCTCAAGCTCTTTAATGGTTTTTTGTTTTAATTCTTTAATCTCTTTTTTCATTCTTCTTTTTTTACTATTTTAGCTTTAACTGATAACTTAGCAATCACATTTTTTAAAGCTTTTTCTGCTTCTTCTTCTTTTAAGCCATCAACCTCAAACAAAACTCTTCCTGGAGCAACGGGGGCGACATAATAAGCAACATCTCCTTTTCCTGCACCCATCGTCACTTCTGGTGGTTTTTTGGTATAGGGTTTATCAGGAAAAATTCTAATCCAAAACTTACCATTTTTTCGTGTTGCCCTTGCTAAAATTACTCTTGCTGCTTCGATTTCTTTGTCTTTGATCCACCCTGCCTCAAGTGCTTTTATTCCAATTGTTCCAAAATTCAACTCATTGCCTTTTGTGGCAATTTTCCGAAAAACACCACGAAACTGTTTGCGATATTTTTGTCTTTTTGGAATTAACATAAAAATTATTTGGCTATCCAAACTTTTACCCCAACATATCCCGACCTGGTTAATGCCGGATAGGCAGCGTAATCGATTTCTTCGCGAATGGTGGAGGTTGGGACTGTTCCCTCAAAGTATTTTTCTCGTCTTGAGATTTCAGCACCCCCAATCCTTCCTCCAAGCTGAATTTTAACACCCTTGGCGCCTGCTTCCATCACCCGATCCATTGCTTGATGAACCACCATTCGATGAGGAAAGTTTTTAACCAATTTTTCAGCAATTGATTGGGCCACATAATAAGCATTAAGATAAGGTCGCTTAACCGGCTCAATTTTAATTTCCACTTTTATTTCTTTTTTATTTTTGGTATTGGGTAAAAATTGTAAAATAAAATTCTTCACCTCCTCCAATCCCTTACCCCCTCGACCAATAATCACTCCTGGTTTTACTGAAAAAATAATTACCGTTATTTTCTTTATTGCTCTTTCAATATCAACTTGGGTCACTGCCGCATGGGCTAACTTTTTCATTAGCCCTTCTCTAATTTTGGCATCAGAAAGAAGGGCCTCGCGATAATTCTTTTTTGACGAAAAAAACCAGCGGGAACTCCAGTTAAAAACAATCCCCAGTCGAAATCCTTTTGGATGAACTTTCTGACCCATAACTTAACTTTTTTTCTTAATTTTTAATTGCTTTTTTTCATTTTTTTCTTCATCGGTTAAAACAATGGTTAAATGAGAAAAACGGCGAACAATGGGTTTTACTGTTCCTCTTCCTCCCGGTCGAAAACGTTTTAATTTTCTTCCCTCATCAACCGCCAAGGTTTTAAATTTTAACTTATTTTCTTCTATTTTTAAACTTGATTTTACGGCGTCAATGGCTGATTTAATTGCCTTTCTTAATATTTTGGCCCCTTTTTTTGGCATATAAAAAAGATAATCTAAAGCCCCAACCGGCGAAATTTTTCTTAAAGGTGGCAGCAAAAATCTTAGTTTTTTTGGTGAAATAGGCAAATTTTTAAAAACAAATTTTTTTTCCATAAGATTTTTTATTTTTACTTTCTTCTTTTAACAATTAACTTATCACTCCATTTATTTTTCTTTCTTGTTTTTTTGCCGCGCGCGGGTTTGCCCCAAGGTGTTTTTGGATGCATCCCCTCGCCCGTTCTTCCTTCTCCTCCTCCATGGGGATGACTTCTTGGATTTTGGGCCGTTCCGCGAACGGTTGGTCGAATCCCCATCAGTCTTTTTCTCCCCGCCTTACCAATTATCTTATCTTTATGCTCTTCATTCCCAAGTTGACCAATGGTTGCCCAACAATCACCCAAAAATTTTCTTACTTCACCCGATGGAAGTTTTAAATGAACATATTTATCTTCTTTGGCCACCACCATCGCCGCCGTTCCTGCTCCACGAACAATTTGACCCCCACTTTGCGGATAAAGCTCAATGTTATGAACCAAAATACCAATGGGAATGTTTTTTAATGGCAAAGCATTTCCTGGCGCAATCTCTGCTTTTTCTGAGGCAATAATCTCATCCCCAACCTTTAAATCTTTTGGCCAAAGAATATACCTTTTTTCCTTATCTTCATACTCAACCAAAGCAATAAAAGCATTGCGGTTTGGATCCTTTTCGATCCGCAAAACTTTTGCTTTGATATCTTTTTTATCTCTTTTAAAATCTATTATCCGATAGTATCTCTTTTGTCGACCTCCTTGATGACGAACCGAGATCTTCCCACTATTGTCACGGCCGGAATGTTTTTTTAAGATGGTAATCAAACTTTTTTCTGGCTTTGCTTTTTTATCAACAACGGTTTCTTTCATAAATTTTTATTTTTAAGCTTTAGGAAAAATTTCTAAACTTCCCTCTTTTAACTTAACATAAGCGACTTTGGTATCGGGTAACTTTTTTTCACGTAAAAATCTCCCTACTTTCTTCTTTTTTCCTTTTCGATTAACCAGGCGAACCTCGGCTACTTTCACTTTATATAAAGACTCTAGAACCGTCTTTATTTGGGGCTTACTTGCCTTTTTATTAACTAAAAAAGTATAAATATTTTCTTTTACCAAATTAGTCGTCTTTTCCGTAATCAAAGGACCAACAATCACCTCATTGATTTCCATATTTTTTGGTCAAACTTTTAAGGGCTTCTTCTAAAAAAATTAGTTTTTTAGTATTTAAAATCTGATAAGCATTTAAACTTTCCAAAGAGATAAACTTCAAATTAGAAATATTTCTTCCCGCCAACACTAAATTATTCTTTTCCATTTTTGGTAAAACAATCAGTTTTTTTTCTGAGGCTAGATTATTTTTAACAAAAAAATCAAAAAGCTCATTTGTTTTTGGTTTAATCGTCAAAAAACTATCATCAAAAACCAAAACTCCTTTATTCTTAAACTGATAAGTTAAAGCTCCCAAAAATGCTTGTCTTTTTTGCTTTTTGTTTATTTTTAGAGAATAATTCCGTGGTTTTGGGCCAAAGACAACACCTCCACCAACAAAAATTGGCGCCTTAATATCTCCGTGTCTTGCCCGACCGGTTCCTTTTTGGCGATAAATCTTTCTTGTTGAGCCAGAAACCTCACCCCGTGTTTTGGTTGAGGCAGTTCCTTGACGCTTATTGGCAAAATATACGCGGATATATAAGGCCAAAGTTTTGGGATTAACCGCCACATCAAAAAGATTTTTTTCCAAAACCACTTCTTCTTTTTTGCCATCAGGATAAAATTTGATCGTTGTAAGCTTATTTTTTTCTTTTTTTTCTTCCTTATTTTTTTCAACGGTTTTTTTTCTTGGCATTTTTTAAGAAATTAAAAAGAGACAACTTCTAAAAGACCACCTTTTGCTCCAGGAACAAGACCAGAAACAACTAAATAGTCATCACCTACCTCAACTACCTTTAAATTTTTTACCGTTACTCTTTCCCCTCCCATTCTTCCGGCCATTCTTTTTCCTTTGTAAACTCTACCTGGCGTTGTTGTTTGACCGATAGATCCAGGCGCCCGTTCGCGATCAGATTGACCGTGAGTCCGAGGACCTCCGGAAAAACCATGTCTTTTTACCACCCCCGCAAATCCCTTTCCTTTACTTTTTCCAGAAATCTTGACTTTATCACCGACTTTAAATATTAACTTTGGATTAATTTGATCGCCTATCTTTAATTTTAAGTTTAAACTCTTAATTTCCAGTCCATTAACTTTGCCTTCTTCATTTTTTAAAACTAAAATATCATCTAAGGAATCAGGGAACCTTATTTCTTTTAAAAAACGAAGCGGGGTTTTCACCCCCGCCTTCGTTAATTTCCCCAAGACTGGTTTTTTGATGTTTTTGACGGCTTTGAAACCAAGAAGAGCGGCAAAATAACCGTCCTTATCTTTGGTTTTGATATCAATAAGATAACAGGAAGAGGTTAAGATTTTAGTCACTGACCAACGAATGTCTTGG
>JAPYWZ010000114.1 GCA_028276105.1 Microgenomates group bacterium
GATATTTTTCTTCAAGAAGCGATTTCACATAAAAAACAAAATGGGGGGCTTTGATTTTTTCTAAAAGAGGTTTGACGATTAAAGGTTTTTTTACTGCTTTTTCATAGGTATTTTTATCAATGTATTTTTGCTCATACATGGCTTTTAATACCTCATTGCGTCGTTTTTGGGCCAGTTGTGGATTGTTATAGGGAGAGTATAAAGTAGGTGCTTGCGGTAAACCGGCCAAAAAGGCGGCTTCTTCTAAGCTTAGGTCTTTGGCATGTTTATCAAAATATTTCAAGGCCGCCTCCTCAATCCCGTAAGTTGCGCCACCGTAAGGAATTTGATTAAGGTAAAGTTCTAAAATTTCTTCTTTATTAAAAATTCTTTCTGTCCACAAAGCTAAAACTATTTCTCTAATCTTTCTTCTTAGGGTTCTTTCCGGTGATAAAAGGGCTGATTTTATCAGTTGTTGAGTGATGGTTGAGCCTCCTTGAAGTTTTTTATGAAGAAGAGTATCTTTTATCGCCCGCAAGATTCCCCCTACTAAAGAAACTCCTTGATGATGATAAAAATTTTTATCTTCGATGGCAATGGTTGCTTGACTGACATATTTGGGAAGAGTTTTTATTTTGACAATACTTCTTTTTTGATTGCGATAAAGATGATAAAGAAGCTTACCATTTCGGTCAAGAATTTGAGTGGAGACGGGGATGGCTTGAAAGTTTTTAAGCGTTTTTGGCGATGGGAGTTTGTAAAAGATGTAAAAATAAACAAAAATAAAAAAAAGAAGAATAGAGAATAACAATAAAATTTTTTTTCGATTTTGGAAAAAAGCAAAAATTGATTTTTTTATTTTTTTAATCATTGAATTTTGGGAAAAAGTGGGGTAATTTTTTTAACTTGACCGGTTAAATTTTCCATTAAAATTTTTGCTGTTTTTGGTAGGAAAGGTTGAAGTTTTATAGCAATAAAATAAAGTTCTTCAATTGATTTTTCTAAAAAAGTTTTTCTTTTTTTTATACTTTTGTTCCATGGGGCAAACTCATCAATTTTTTTATTTAGACTTTTTATCTCTTGCCAAAGAGAGTCAACGGCTTGGTTAAATTGAAAGTTGTCAAGAAAAATTTCAAAAGAGGAAAGAAGTTTTTTCACTTCTTCGTCTTTTGGTGGAGAAAAAATAATTTTATCTTTTTCGGCTAAATTAGTAAGTCGGGTTACTAGATTGCCAAGCTCATTGGCCAAAAATGATTGATAAATTTCTTTCATTCTTGCTTCTGAGAAATCACCATCATCAAAATTGGGGATTTCTTTTAGAAGATAAAAACGGAGGGCATCAGTACCATATTTTTTAACCATTAAAAATGGATCAATGACATTACCCAAACTTTTGCTCATCTTTTGACCGCCACTTGTTATAAATCCTTCGATAAAGATCTGTTTTGAGGGGGGAAGATTGGCGGACATAAGCATTGCTTGCCACATGGCTGCCTGTTGGCGAAGATTGTCTTTTCCAGCAATCTGAATTCCTGGCCAAAATTTTTCAAAGTTTTTTTTGTTTTCCGGCCAACCAAGGGTTGAAATGTAGTTAATTAAAGCATCAAACCAAACATACATTACCTGAGTGTTATCGCCCGGAACCGGTATTCCCCAGGGCATTTTTTCTTTTACTCTTGAGATACTAAAATCTTTTAATCCTTTTTTAACAAAGTTTTTTAACTCCTCAAAACGAAATTCGGGTTTAACAAAGTCTTTATTTTTTTCATAAAAATCAAGCAGTTTTTGTTGGTATTTTGAAAATCGAAAAAAATAGTTTTCTTCTTCAATAATTTCTAAAGGACGGTTGGGGTGAATGGGACAGCGTCCGTAAGATAACTCCGAATCCGTTTTTTCCATCTCACAGCCAACGCAGTATTTGACTTGATATTTTGCTTTGTATATATCACCATTTTTCAAAGAGATTTGCCAAAATTCTTGAGTCGCTTTGACGTGATCTTCATCGGTTGTTCTTATAAATCGATCATAGCTTAAATTTAAAGCTTCTTTGAGATTATGAAATTTTTTCACTTGTTGATCACAATAAGTTTTAGGGTCAAGATTTTTTTCTTTGGCTTTTTGATAGATTTTTTGACCATGTTCGTCGCTTCCTGTATTAAAAAAAACCTCATATCCCAAAAGACGTTTTAATCGAGCAATGGTATCGGCTCTTATAATCTCCATGGCAAAACCGATATGAGGATCAGCGTTGACATAGGGAAGAGTAGTGGTAATGTAAAAATAGTTTCTCATAGATATTTATTTTAGCAAAAAAATAATCGATAGAGTAAGTGCCGTAAGAGAAAGAAAATTAAAAATATTTAAGATTTTAAAAACCCAAAAAGAAAGAATAAAGAATAAAAAAAAGCTAAAACTGAAAGAAATTTTTTTAGAGAAAAAGTTTTTAAAAAAAAGATAGAAAATTAACGTGATTAAAAGATTAATAAAAAGAATAATTATAAAAGAATAGGGTGGTATAAAGGCCCAAATTAATAGTAATAAAATCAAAGGAAAAAAAATCTCTCTTGCAACTTTCATTTTTTTCTATTATAATTTTAAAATTATGGTAAAAATATTACCAGATGATAAACAAAAAATTATTGAAATGTTTGCCCAACACAAAGGTGATACTGGCTCACCCGAAGTTCAGATTGCTTTATTAACTTATAAGATTCAAAGACTAGCTGCCCATCTTGA
>JAPYWZ010000116.1 GCA_028276105.1 Microgenomates group bacterium
ATCTTGGGAGCATAAATATCGTTTAATTATCTCATATGAAAATCGATAATTAAAAATTTCTTTTTTAAAATTTAAAAGAAGGGTTAAATAGGAAATAATTATTACAAAAATAATAAAAAAATCTAATTTTTTCATTGAAATTTTATAAAATTACAAACAAAACAGATATTACGACAATTTGAGAAATTAAAATAGACTAAAAGCTACTCAATACCAAAATAAATGATAAATTTTTTACCACGTCTGACGTGGTTTTAATTTTTCATTTTTAATTCTTTCAATATCCGCATCAACCATCATTTTTACTAATTCTTCAAACGATACTTTTGGCCGCCACCCCAATTTTTCAAACGCTTTTTTGGGATTGGCTTTTAGATTTGGAACTTCAGCCGGCCTTTTAAACTGAGGATCAATTTTAACATACTTTTGCCAATCTTTTATCCCGGCATAAGAAAAGGCAAGTTCAACAAACTCTTTCACCGAATGATTCTCACCCGTTCCAACCACATAATCATCTGGATTTTCTTGCTGAAGCATAAGATACATTGCCTCAACATAATCACCAGCAAACCCCCAGTCTCTTTTTGCTTCAAGATTACCCAGACGCAATTCTTTGGCCAAATCCAGTTTAATTCTTGCCACCCCATCGGTAATTTTTCTTGTCACAAATTGAATCCCCCGAATGGGTGACTCATGATTAAACAAAATTCCATTGCAAGCAAAAATCCCGTAAGCCTCTCTGAAATTTACCGTAATCCAGTAAGCATAAACTTTAGAAACCCCATAAGGAGAACGGGGATGAAAAGGAGTGTTTTCATCTTGATAGCCATTGGTATGCTGTAAACCAAACATTTCTGAGGTTGATGCTTGGTAAAATTTGGTTGTTGGTGAAAAGTATTTTATCGCATTTAAAAGATACAAAGGGCCCAAAGCATTAACTTCGGTTGTCAACTTTGCCTGTTCAAAAGAAGAGCCAACAAACGATTGGGCGGCTAAATTATAGACTTCATCGGGTCGTAATGTTCGAATCAAATTTAAAAGTGATGCCTCATCGGTCATATCACCTTCCACATATTCCACTTGATCAGTAATTCCCAAAAAATCTAAATTTTCAAAATTAGGATTGGAATAACGCCGAATCATTCCATAAACTTTATAACCTTTTTCCAAAAGTAACTTTGCCAAATATGGCCCATCCTGACCCAAAATTCCCGTAATCAACGCTGTTTTTTTCATAAAAAAAATAAAAATAATTTATAATTTTTTTAATTTAAAAATTAAGTTTTAAGTTTTTAATTTTAGTTTTGAGTTTTGACATTTGCGTTTTGAGTTTTTTATATAATATCTCAATGATACCAAAACTTTTCTCCTTTCTCAAACAAAAAACTACTAAAAATATCCTCATCAATACTCTTGGTAATTATCTTAATGTTTTTTTTACCGCTTTTTTTGCTTTTTTACTTGTTAGAATCATGGATCCAAAAGAGTATGGGGTGTTAAGTGTTCTTTTGGGGATTGCTTATGTTTTGGCTAATATCTTAGATTTTGGCATCTCAGCGAGTATTTACTCATACTTACCAACCATTATTGATGATAGAAAAAAAGCCTTTTCCTTTTTAAAAACCACCTTTACCTTTCAAACATTTTTTTCTTTAATTATCATTATCTTACTTCTTATTTTTTCCCCCGCTTTGGATAAATCTTTTTTCAAAACCCAAGCTCCTTTTTGGGAGCTATCTTTGACTACTTTTTCTGTCCTTTTTCTTATCTGGCAAAACTATGCTTTAAACTCACTTTTAGCCGTAAAAAAAATTTTTTTAGCTAACTTTTTTTTGAATTTAAGTAATGTTTTAAAAACAATTCTTATTCTTTTTCTTTTTTATCTTAAATTAATAAATATTGCCTCAATTATCTTTGTTTTTGGGATTTTTGGCCCATCAATTTTCTTTCTTTTTCTTTTTTTTGAAAAAAAACATGTTTTTTATCATATCCTAAAAGCCCCGGTTAAAAAAGAAGAGTTTAAAAGTAAATATACTTTGACTTTTTTTATCGCTTCTCAGTTTTTTAATTTAGGAACAAGAATGGATCTTTTTCTTTTATCGTTTTATTTTCCAAAAACAGATGCTATTGGTTTTTATGGTCTTTCAACCAAAATTATTCTTACCCTTTTTGCCGCGGTCACCAGCATCACTCAAGTTTTATCGCCCGACTTTGCCAAAATCCAAAAGCAAGAAGATTTAAAACCGCTTCTTAAAAAAAGTTTTGTTTATCTGCTTTTACCCACTTTTTTGTTCTTTATCCTTTTTTTAACTCCCAATCAAATTTTTTCTCTTGCTTTTACTGAGAAATTTGCCAAAACAGCCTCTATCACTAAACAACTTGCCTTAGCCTATATTCTTTATCCTTTAGCCAATATTCCACTTTTATATCTTCTATATACCGTAAAAAAACCATCGTTTGTCTTAATCGGCAACATTATCTTTTTCTTAATCACCACTTTTGGTTGTTATTTTTTAATTCCCCAAAAAGGAGTCTTTGGGCCACCACTTTCTATTTTTTTTGCCATTTTGATTTCCTCTTTTTATTTAACTTTAAAAAGTATCCAGTTAAAGCTTAAAGATTGATTTTTTTAAAAATCGTTTGATATTCTTCTAAAGTAATTTGTCGAAAGTTTTTCTCTTTTACCAATTGATAATTATTTTT
>JAPYWZ010000115.1 GCA_028276105.1 Microgenomates group bacterium
GATAGTCTTTTTTCTTTTATTCTTTAATATTTTTCCAATACTAAAACGTTTGATACAGTGTGATATAGAAGTGTTACCTATGTATCTCAACTTAAGCAGCAATCTTCTTCCCTAAATCTGCTAAAATATTTTTGTGATAACTTTTGTCTTTTTTCTCTTTCAAGTAACTCATTTAATAATCAGTCTTTTTGTCGACAAAATTCTTGTCTATCAAGGTTTTTTTGCTTATCCAGAAACGTTAAAAACTTTTGGTTTGCCAAAATTTATCTATTCTTTGGCCAACTTTGATGGGGTTTATTATTTAAAAATTGCCAAAGACGGCTATTACCAGTTTGAACAAGCCTTTTTTCCTTTATATCCTTTGCTTATAAAATTAGTTACCTTTCTTACTAAAAACTATCTAATAAGCGGCCTTTTAATTTCTAATCTTTGTTTCCTTTTTGGTCTATTTTTGTTTAAAAAATATTTAAAGAAAATTAACCAAGAATCAGCTTGGGTATTGACTTTTTTACTTCTTTTCCCAACCTCATTTTTTTTTATTACCGTTTACACCGAAAGTCTTTTTTTTGTTTTTTTAGTTTTGTTTTTTTACTTTTTTTCTCAAAAAAAATATTTTTTAGCCGCCATATTTGGTTTTTTTGCCAGTTTAACAAGAATAAATGGCGCTCTTCTTACTCTCCCCTTTTTAATTCTTATTTATAAAAAAATGAAGGATAAAAAAATCTCTTTAACTTTATTCTTATATCCGCTAATTACTGTTTTGGGATTAACTTTTTATATGGTTTATCTTTTAAAAACAACCGGTGATCCGCTTTTGTTTTTAAACTCCCAAAAAGTTTTTGGTGCCAATCGATCAACCAATATCATCTTCCTTCCCCAAGTCTATTTTCGCTATCTTAAAATCTTTTTTACTGCTTCTTTTAACTTTCAGTATCTTGTTGCCTTTTTAGAATTTTTTATTTTTAATTTAGTTTTTTTGGTTTTGATTTTGGACTTAATTTGGGTTTTAAAGAAAAAAAATCAAAATCTTTTGCCTTTAAATCTTTTTTCAGTTGCCAATTTGATTTTGCCCACCTTAACCGGTACTTTTTCCTCAATCACCCGCTATAGCCTTTTATCGTTGTCATTTTTTTTATTTCTTTCAAGGATAAAATCAAAAGCAATAAAAATAATTTTAAGCATAATTTTTTCAACGCTTCATTTGATTCTTTTTGGCTTTTATTTGCAGGGGTATTTTATTGGGTAAATCACCGCTTTAAGACCTCAATTCCAGGAAGGGTTCCTTTTTCAATATACTCAAGCATCGCTCCTCCTCCAGTTGAGATATGAGTAATTTTTTCCAAATACTCTTTTTTGGAAATTGCTGCTAAAGTATCACCTCCACCAACTACCGAAACTGCATTTTGATTTTGAGTGATTGAATAATAAATAAAATCCGTGCCATCGCGAAAATTTGGATTTTCAAAATAACCAACTGGGCCATTCCAAATAATCGTTTTGGCTTTAGCTAAAATATGACCAATTTCCGCCAAAGTCTCCGGCCCCAAATCAAAGATACAGTAATCTTTTGGGATTTCTGAAATTTTTACTACCATTTTCTCTTTACTTTCTTTATCTTTGGCAACAACCGCATCTTTGGGAAGAACAATATAGGGCTTTTTATTCATCTTTTTGGCTAAGAATCTTTTTGCAGCTTGAGTGGCCTCATATTCACAAAAACTATTACCAATTTGATAGTTTTGGGCGCACAAAAATGTGTTTGCCAATCCTCCTCCAATAATTAAGTAATCAACTAGTTTAGCTAATTTTTCCAAAAGATTAATTTTGGTTGACACTTTGGCTCCACCAATTATAGCAACAAATGGTTTTTGCGGATTTTTTAAAACTTTATCAAGCATGGTGATTTCCTTTTTTAAAAGAAGACCCCCATAGGCAGGTAAAAACTGCGGTGGTCCAACCACCGAAGTATCAGCCCGATGACAAACCCCAAAAGCATCGTTGACATAAACTTCTGCCAAGGAAGAAAGTTTTTGAGCAAATAAAGTGGAATAATTTTTTTCTTCAGGGAAAAAACGAATATTTTCTAAAACGATAATTTGGTCTTTTTTTTCTTTTGCCTCCGCCAAAGTTTTGGCTAAAGAAATTGAAATGCCTTTTAGATATTCTTTTAATCGCTCAACGACAACTTTTAAAGATAGATTTTCATCAATCCCTTTTGGCCGACCTAAATGAGAGATTAAAATAAGACGATTATTGTTTTTTAAGAGATAATTTATTGTTGGCAAAGCTTGGGTAATCCGAGCATCATTGGCAATTGAGTGATCAGGATTTAAAGAAACATTAAAATCAACTCGAAGAAGGATAGTTTTATTTTTAATCTCAACTTCATCAATATAAATAAGTTTTTTCATATAAGAATTCAAAAAATATGCTATAATTATATTATGACACAAAATAACTATTTTTTCACTTCAATTAAAAGGCGCAGGTCTTTCTAAATTTTTCCCTTTTTTAAAGGGCTTCTTTTTTTATTTGTTAGAAATTTTTTTAAAAAAATTATGGAACAATTACAATATTTTTTACAAGAATTAAAAGATGGAGAAAAATTTAAACAATTTATTTCTCAATGTTGGTTAACATTACCAGGTGATTTTCCTAATTTGTTAGAAAATTATCAAGCTGTTTTTGAAAAATTTGCTCAAC
>JAPYWZ010000117.1 GCA_028276105.1 Microgenomates group bacterium
GATTTTTGATATTTGATATTTGATATATTAACAACGTTTACACAATGTTTACCAAGTCAGACTTGGTTTACACTACTTTTTACACTAATTTTTACACGGCATTTATTTGCATCATTCGTATCATTTTTTAACTTTTACACAACCTTTACACTTTCTTTAACATTTATTGTATTATTTATAATATGCTAAACATCAAACAAGAAATTAGTAATTTTTTTTCAGCCTTAGTCAATCTTTTTATTTTCTTTCCTTATTTTTTTTCAGTCAAATATCTTTTAAAAACCTTATTTTCTCCTTGGAAAAATTTGGTAGCAAAAAAACAGGGGGTGGGTTTTTCTTTTGAAGAATGGGCCAATCGATTATTTTTCAACCTGATTTCCCGCGGAATCGGTTTTTTTGCCCGAACATCACTTCTTCTTTTTTATCTTTTTATCACCATTTTGTATGTTATTTCTTTACCTTTTTTGATTGTTATTTTTTTTCTTTTTTACCTGCCTTTAAAAATCATCATTTTTCCTTTTGAGGAAAAAGAGGAGACAAAAAAACAAAAATTAAAAGAAAAATTTTTAAAAACCCATCTTTTGGAGGAAAAAAATAAATCTTTGGTTGAGGCATGGTTTGAAGATTTTTACCAAAGACATTTTCAAAAAAAACGTTGGTGGAAGCTTAATAATCTTTTTTCTTACCCACCTTTAGCCCGTGATTGGACTTTTGGTTACACGCCAAATTTAGACCAGTATTCACTCAGTCTTTGTGATTCTTCTTACTTAAATTCTCGACTATCAATTGTTGATCGACAAAAAGAAATTGACCAAATTGAACGGATTCTTTCCAAAAGCAACTTTGCCAACGTAATAATTGTTGGCGAAGAAGGGGTGGGAAAACATACCATCGTTGATGCCTTAGCTAAAAAAATTTATGAAGGAAAAGTTGGTTCCGCTTTGGCTTACAAAAGAATATTAAAAGTCAATATGGAAAAAATTCTTTCAGAATTTACTGATGAAAAAAAACGGGAAAATTTTTTCGAAGAACTGTTGCAAGAAGCAGCCGAAGCCAAAAATGTGATTTTACTAATTGACAACATTGATCACTACCTTTTTCCTTTTGAAGGAAGAGTTGATCTCACTACCACCATTGAAAAATTTGCTAAAACTGATGCCATTCAATTTATCGGTATTACCGAACCGTTTCTTTATCAAAAATTTATCTATCCCAATGAAAAAATTAATCGCCTTTTTGAAAAAGTGGAGGTTTATGAAGTATCGATTGAGGAAGCGGAAAAAATTATTTTAGAAAACTTTGAAATTTTAGAAACTCGCCATCAAGTTTTTTTTCCTTACGAAACAATAAAAAATGCGATAAACAAAGCCAATTTTTATATTACCGATATTCCTTTTCCCGAAAAAGCAATTGATCTTTTAGATTTAGCCGCCGTTTTTCAAAGAAAAAAACTTGGTCTTTTAGAAAAACAATGGACAGTTGTTTTACCAGAAACAATAGACCAAGTTCTTGAGGAAAAAACTCATATTCCAACCTCAATCACTCCCGCTTTATCGGAAAAACTTTTAAATTTAGAAAAAATACTTTCTTCTCAAATCATTCAACAAGAAGAGCCAATTAATCAATTAGCTCAAGCCCTTCGCCGTTCATTTTTGCTTTTGGGTAAAAGAAAAAAACCGTTAGCCTCGTTTTTATTTTTAGGACCAACGGGGGTGGGGAAGACAGAAACTGCTAAAGCTATTGCTAAACTTTTTTTTGGGTCAGAAAACTATCTTTTGCGTTTTGATATGTCTTTGTATCAAACAAAAGAAGATATCAAAAACCTTATTGGTTCAATGGAAACTGGTAATCCCGGTCTTTTAACCAAAGCTATTCGGGAAAAACCTTATGGGGTTTTGCTCCTTGATGAACTAGAAAAGGCAAATAGAGATTTAATCAATATCTTTTTAACCCTTTTGGATGAAGGCTATTTTACCGATGGTTTTGGTAAACGAGTTGATGGTAAAAATTTGGTGATTATTGCTACTTCAAACGCTGGCGCTGATCTTTTATATTCTTATGCCTCCTCTACAAATTTTATTGATGAATTAATTAACCGTCAGCTCTTTTCCCCAGAATTTCTTAATCGTTTTGATGGAATTGTAGTTTTTAAACCACTCACCAATCAATCAATCTTAGACTTGGCTAAAAAAATGGTGGAAAAAATAAAACAAGATCTTTATCAACTTTATCGAGTTAAAATTATAATTGATGAAAACTTCTTGAAAAAAATTGTTGAAGAAAATTACAATGAAAAATTTGGCGCCCGCAATCTAGAAAGAATTTTGCGGGAAAAAATTGAAGATAAACTTGCTAAAATTATTTTGGCCAAGAAACCAAAAGAGGAAGAAGTGATAGAGATTGATGGAGATATATAGAGATAAGTAGAGATAAATGGAGATAAATAGAGATAGATAGAGATAGGTAGAGATTAATGGAGATTGGGAGAGTGAAAATTAGTATAAAAAGTAATGTAAACATTGTGTAAACGTTGTTAATATATCAAATATCAAAAATCAAAAATCAAAATGCAAAATGACATATTAAAAATAAAAAATAAGCAAAGTAAATAAATATATAGCTCTTTTTGCTTTTTGATTTGTCATTTTGATATTTAACCAAGTCTGACTTGGTTTGA
>JAPYWZ010000118.1 GCA_028276105.1 Microgenomates group bacterium
TTTTTACTTCAAAAAGCTTAGTCTCAAAACCCACCTTTTGGCCGGCTTTTACTAAGATTTTTCCATTTTGAGGAACGGTTAAAAAGATGTTCATAAAGTTAAGTATAATTTAAAAAAGAAAACCATTCAATATAAACTTTACTTGCAATTTTTTTTATGTTATAATGTAATTCTTATGAAAGCCAATATTCATCCTTCTTATTATGAAGAAGCAGTAGTTAGTTGTAGTTGTGGAAATACGTTTATCACCGGTTCAACAAAAAAAGAGATTCATGTTGAGGTGTGCTATAAGTGTCATCCCTTTTATACAGGAAAGCATCGTTATTTAGATGTTAAAGGAAGAGTGGAGTCTTTCCAAAAAAAACAAGAATTAGCAAAAGAATATCAAGCCAAACAGTCAAGTAAGAAAAAGGAAGAAAAAGAAGAATATCAACCAAAAACTTTAAAAGAACTTTTGGAAGCTTTGTGATATAATTATAATTTTCCCAAGACCCGGGTTGCTGTTTTAATTTATAAAACAGCGTAAAAAACGTTAATATTCCCGGCGAGGAAAAAACTTATGGTCAGTCTCAAAAAAATCGAAAAAGCCAAAAATCTTGCCAAAATTCTTACTGATAAAAAAAATTTTTCCCTTATCAAATTTACCAATATCCCCCATCAAAAGCTTGAGACATTAAGAAAAAAATTAAAGGAAAAGCAAGCGAGGTTTACGGTTATCAAAAACGCTCTTTTTGAAAAAGCAGTGGAAAGTTTGACTTCTTTAAATGAAAAGTTTAGTCAAATAAAAGAAAAATTTTTTCCCTTAAAAGAAAACTCAGCCCTTCTTACCTTTGATGGTGATTGGAGTGAGGCGCTTTCTTCTTTTTATAAATTTGCTCAAGAAGAAAAAACCCTTTTTTTTAAATTTGGTTTTTTGGATGGGGTTTTGTATTCGGATAAAGAGTTGATAAAAATTTCTCAACTTCCCTCCAAAAGTCAACTTTTGGCAAAAGTTGTTGGTGCTTTAAAATCGCCATCTTTTCGTCTTTATTATGCGTTTAAATTTCCTGCCTTTAGATTAGTAACAGTTATTAGTGAACTTTCAAAAAAGAAGGGAGGTGAAAAAAATGGCTGAAGAGGTAAAACTTTCAGAAAAATTACAAAAATTAGCCAAAGAAATCGAAGCACTTACCGCTTTGGAGATGGCTGAGCTGGCAAAATACTTAGAAGAGAAGTTTGGTGTTTCGGCAATGGCGGCGATGCCAGTGGCGGCGGCTTCCCAGGCAGCCTCTTCGTCTTCTGAGACCAAAGCTGAGGAAAAGTCGACCTTTACCGTGGTTTTAACTGATGCTGGTGCTAATAAGTTAAATGTGATTAAAGTGGTAAGAGAGCTTCTTCCCAACCTTGGTTTGATGGATGCGAAAAAAGCAGTTGAGAGCTTGCCGTTTGAAGTTTTAAAAGAAGTGAAAAAAGAGCAGGCAGAGGAAGCAAAAAAGAAACTTGAGGCAGCGGGAGCCAAGGTGGAGTTAAAATAACTTAAGTCACCAAGACACTTATGGACAATCCAAAAAAATCTTCTTATGGCGCCGAGTCAATTGTTGTTTTAGAAGGACTAGAGCCGGTAAGAAAACGGCCAGGGATGTATATTGGGACAACGTCGCAGATGGGAGTCAATCAATGTTTAAATGAGATTGTTGATAATGCCATTGATGAGGCTTTGGCTGGTTTTTGTCGCAATATTAAGGTAGTGATTGAAGAAAATAACTATCTAACCGTTTTTGATGATGGGCGAGGAATTCCGGTTGAGGTAATGCCAAAGTATGGCGTTTCGGCGCTTGAAATTGTAATGACAAAACTTCATGCGGGTGGAAAATTTACATCAGGCGCTTACAAAGTCTCTGGCGGTCTTCATGGAGTGGGCGCGTCAGTTGTCAATGCCTTATCGTCTCATTTAATTGTTGAAGTGGCGCGTGATGGTAGCCTTTATCGTCAAGAGTATCAACGGGGTGTTCCCCTTTATCCGGTAAAAAAAGTTGACCGATCAATTTTGGGCTTTACTAATCCTTCTGGTACTGCCGTTTCTTTTTTACCGGATTTGGAAATATTTAAAGAAACCATTGAGTTAAATTACTTTGCTTTTAAAAAACAAATTAAAGAACGGGCTTATCTAATCAGTAACGTTTATTTTCGGATTGAAAACAAAAAGGAAAAAGAAAGACTCGCTTTTTATTTTGATGGGGGGATTGTTTCTTTGGTCCGCGATTTAAATCGAGGGAAAAAGGTTTTATTTGATGAACCAATTTTTATTAAAAAACAAATTGGCGACAAAGAAATTCAAGTGGCGCTTCAATACACCGATTCTATTAATGAAAACATTCACTCGTTTGTTAATGTAATTAATACCGTTGAGGGTGGGACTCACTTAACTGGTTTTCGAACGGCGTTAACTAAGGCGATTAACAGTTACGCCAAAAAAGAACTGGGAGAGAAAAATGGTGAGGAGACATTTATTGGTGATGATGTCAAAGAGGGGTTAACGGCGGTTGTCTATGTAAAAATGCCTTCAGCCAATCTTCAGTTTGAAGGCCAGACCAAAGCCAAACTTGGCAATTCTGAAGTGCAAACATTGGTTCAACAAACAGTCTTTGAAAATTTAACTACCTTTTTTGAAGAAAATCCAAAAGTGGCCAAA
>JAPYWZ010000120.1 GCA_028276105.1 Microgenomates group bacterium
TATACCTTATATCTTTTTTTAACAAGAACTTTTTTTGATTTTTACTTTGCCAATTTTGTTTACAATACTAAACTTTATATCTCAATTCCCAATTATGTAAAAGGTGCTCATTTTAATCCCTTTAAATTTGCTTTAACTTTGATTGATAATTTTTGGGCCAATTATGTGGTTCTTTTAACTTATATTAAACATTTAGATTTGTATTTACCAATTGGGGTTTTTTCAGGGTTGGGGAGTTTGACTTTACTTTTAATTTTGTTAATAGAAAGACTACCAATTGGAATAGTCTATTTTTTTGTTTTATCTTTTTCCGCTCCAAGAAGTAATATCCAAAAATTCTCAGAAACCGACTATCAGGCAAGTTTATTTTTAGTTTTAGGTTTAATTGCCGCTATTTTTAGTTTCTATTTTTTATATCAAAAAAAGTTTAAAGAAGTTTTTTTCAAAGATCTTGCCCGATTAACCCAAATTCTTTTTTTTATTTTTGGTTTTTTTTCTTTTATTTTTTTGGGACAAAATTTTTACCATAAATTTTTTTCTGTTTTCACTCAAAAAATGCCATCAGTTTATAACTTTTCTTATGTTGCCAATTTTATCGACCAAATTATTGAGAAAAATGAGTATTATTGGATTGGTCCTTATGAACCCCATCATGAGTTTTTTATAAAAAATGGTCGACTTCCTGGAAAATATCCCACCCTTCTTCCTCAATTTAGAGAGGATGATTATTTAAAAAATGATTTTTTATCACAATTTAAGAAGAATAAACCCTTAATTTTAATCTTTAATCATCAAGCTTCAATCTTTATGACACCGGCTGAAGAGTTTGGGCGATTTTTTTTAGATTGGGTTGAAAAAAATTATGTCAATTTGGATCGGTTAAGAATCAAAGCAAAAAAAAGTCCGCAAGAATTTAATATCCAAACTGATCTTTATTTAAAAAAAGAAGAGGTTAGTCAATTAATTTTAAGATTAAAAAAAGGAGGCTACCTTTAATTTTTATTAAAGAAATATTTTTTTTAATTCGTGAATTAATTTAATCTTAAAGAATAAGGTAAGAGTAAGAATATAAGTTAAGCTTCCAATTATTATCTTAAAGAAAAAATTAAAGTAAGGATTGTTTATCAAAAAAAAGTGATTAAAAAGAAAAAGGGTGACAAACATTAAAAAAGAAGAAACGATAAAGGGGGTAATCGGTTTTAAAAAATTAAAAGAAATTTCTCTTTTCATTGATAGAATCACTAAAGGAAAAGTTAACGAAATAAGAAGATGGGTTAGGGGAAAACCAAAATAACCAAAAAATTTAGTGAAAAAAGGAGTAAAAACCCAAGTAATTATTGTCCAAAAAAGCATGAAGAAAAATGATTTTTTTACTTTTCCTAAGGCATTAAAGACATTAATCAATGGTGCATAATAAATCACTAAAAATGAAGAAAGAAGAAAGATATTAAATAAAGGCAAAGCTTTTTGCCATTTTTGATAACGAGGGATAATTGCCAAAAGTTTTGGCATTAAAAAAAAGGCAAAAACCATTAATGGTGCAATTAGTCCGGTAAGATAATACAAAACTTTTTCGATTAATTGACCTACTTTTTCTTTATCATCTTGAATTCGAGAAATGGCTGGAAATAAAACTTTGGTGACATTGTCCATAATAATTCTTATTGGTGCTTCAGCCCATTTTTTGGCAAAACCAATATAACCTACTCCTTCAAAGCCGACCGCTTTCCCAAGATATAAAATAATTAAGTCATCTTTAAACAAAGCTAAAAATGAACTAGTTTGAAAAGGAAGACCAAAAGAAATAAGTTGGGAGAAACGACTTTTATTAAAACCAATCCTTATCTTCCACGGCGAAAGTTTATAAATTAAAAAAAGGCCCACCAAAGATCTAAAGGCAACAGCGATGATAAAACTTTTTAGCTCAAATCTAAAAAGAGCAAAAATAATTACCAAAAGATAAAAAAAGGTATTTTCAACAATTTGAACAAAAACAATTTTTTCGTATTCGACTTTTCTTTCTAAGAAAACTGAGGGAATGGTTTTTAAAGAAGAGATAAAAAAAGAAAGAATAAGACTAAGATAAAGATATGTCCCATCTTTTGGTAAGTTATAAAAGTGACTAATAAAAGGGGTTGCCAATATTCCCAAGGTAACAAGAGTAATAATTAAAATTTGTTGGACCGTAAAAACCGTTTTTATATCCTCATCATCAATTTCTTTTTTTTGAATAAGAGAAGCGGCCAAACCAATATCAGAAAAATAATTTAAAAAGGCAATTGTTGAAAGAAGGGTAATATAAACTCCAAAAATTTTCGGCGAGACAACAATGGTTAAGACTAAATTGGCCAAAAGACCCAAAAAAGCCGAGTAGCCACTTTGAAAAAAAAGACTAAAAATACTTTTTACGGTTTTTTTCTTTAAATTAGAGCGATGATCCATTTTCTTATTTTGTTGGTATAATAGAAAAAATGAAAAAAAATAACTTTTTAATTGATATTTTTCTTCTTTTAATTATATCAATTCCAAGTTTTATTTCCCTTTTAAATCCCTTATATTTTACTATTCATGATA
>JAPYWZ010000006.1 GCA_028276105.1 Microgenomates group bacterium
TTTTTGACTGGATTTTTCACAAAGAAATCAAAAATTTTTTCTTTAAAAACCGCCTCTATTTTTTCTTTATTTTCTTTTACTCTTCTTGTACCGGTTATTTTTACTACAAATTTAATCAACTTTTTTTTATTTATCTGAAAATAAAAAGTAAAAAGGTAACCATCAAAATCAGAGGCTTCTTCTTTATCCATTCTTAAATACTTGATATTTTCTCTTTCTGGAAAAAAATCTTCAAAAAAATCAAAGATATTAACATCCAAAGGATCAATCAATAAAGTCTTAACTTGATTTTTAAAAAGTGCCAGTCTTTTTTTCTCACGACTAAATTTCATCTTAACTTTCTCGACCAAAGAAGGTGTTGAAGAAAGATTGTTTTTTTTGACAAAATCCCAGTCAATCTTTGCTCCATTTTTCACTAACCAAAGAATATCATATAAATCCCTGCCAAGAGTTTCTTTTCGATTTAAATAGGCAAAAAGTTTCTGAACTAGAATTTTATCTAAAGAAAGAGTGACTATTTTTGCCAAAATACCATATCTTTCTAAAACAACAATCTCTGGTGTCAATCCCTGCCAGTAGTTTTCAAAGTCTAATTTAATTACTAGTTTTTGATCTTTACTAGAAGAAAAACCTAAAGGATACAAAACCCCAGGAAATCTCAACTCAAAATACAAGCGTTTTTTTGTTTGATTGATATACTCCTCTACCTCAATATTCTCCTTTCGCAGTAAAAAAACTACTTTTTTATAAAGAGCAATTATTTCTTTTTGATTAACTGATTGGTCAAAATCAAAATCCAAATCTTCAGAAAATCGATTAAGATGATAAAGCAACCGAAGAGAAGTCCCACCGATAAAATAGATATTTTTTGAGATTTTTTGCTGATAAATTTTTTCTAAGATCTTGGCTTGAAGAAACTCTCTTAAAATACTTTCCTTTTTAAAAAAAGGAAGATTGTATTCCCTACCAAACTTTAATATTCTCTCAAATTGATCTAAAATCAAATTGGCCATATAATTTTTCTTACCCAAACAGGGTAATTTTTAAGATATTTTTTAAATAAATTGAGATCAATTTTTTTCCAATCGATCCGCAAGTCTTTAATTTCTTTGATTTTATTTAAATAAACAAAATCAAGAAGGGCTTTTTCTTTGGTGGCAATGCGGACATAGTTTCCTTTAATTTTTATTACTTCAAAACCAAAATAAAGTTCAGGTTTAATCTTAAAATAAACAAAATCGCCTAAAAGAAAATGAAAGGTTTTTTTAGTGATTGTTGTTACCGAAACAATTATTTGAGGGATATCAGGCACCAGACCATAGAAAAAAAGGGCGGTTAAACCGCTTATATAAGAAGGCTGATAAAGAAGATTGGCTAAAAAAAGAGGATTAACTTTTTTAGGATCAAAACAATATAATCCTTTTTTTATTGAAAAAATTAATTTACTGCCAACAAAACGCGATAGTTGTTGTCTTACCGTTGCTTCTTTTTCCAAAGCAAAATACTTCACTACATCTTCAAAAGTAAAAAGATTGTCTTTAATTTTATTTCTTAACTCTAAGAATTTCATTAATAGATAGTATACATTTTTGTCGACTTTCTGTCAACAGGATTTTCACAAAAATTCTATCTTACCACCGATCGAGAAAAAATAGAATTTACTTTTCTGACAATCCAAATATAAACAAAAATTCCATTTTGACAGCGATAGCAGAAAAGATAGAATAATAAACCTAAAAATAAACTCAATAAAAAATATTGAAATAAATATTATCCTGAAATTTGCTCTAGCGTTTTTCACTTTCTACCATCTCTTTAATTCTTTTCTCTAATTCTTCTTTAGTAATACGAATACCGCGTCTTTGAAGCTCTTTAGCCTTTTTTGAAATCATTTCTCGCATCTCTTCTAAACCAACGCCTCCCTTTCCAAATAGTTCACGCAGCTCCTTTGCCGCTTTTTGTAATTCCCTTTTTCTCACTTCCTCTGCTTCTTTTATCCGTCTTGTTAAAGGTTGAGGGTTAGAAACTTGTGGCTGTCTTTGCAAACTTAATCTTTGCTCTAACCAATCTCTGTAAGCTAAAAGGGCATAATTTAAAACGATAACAAATCGCAAATCAACTTTTCCTTCTTTTAATAATGCAAAAATTGGCTCTTTATTATTTCTTAAGTCAGCATAAAATTTTCCATCATCAATTCCCTTTAAAATCCCTTTTTCTCCTTGTAAATATTTAAAAAAAATTTCATTAAAAGCTTTCTTTTCTTCTGATGTCAGTTGTTTATTAGAATCTTCTAGTAAATTATTTAGACTAGAAAGTAATTTTAAAAATAAACCACTATCTCTTTCAACACTAGGTGAATCTTCATTTATTATTTGCGCTAATAAAGAAACATTCTGAAAAACTTGTTCAAGATTAGGGTCCTTAATTTCTCCTATATGTTTTCCTTCAAAAAATTTTAACACTCTTTTAAAAGGATGCTGCTGTTCAAAAACTTGATAAGTCTCTGTGATCTGCATTACACCATCTTCACTTATCGTAATTATTGGCTTTATATAATTTGGTTGTGGTATTTCGGGCGAGGTTATACTCATAAAAATTATTATAGCTTATTAATCTTAAAGTTTTAAATTTTAAAATTATAAAAAATTCTCCTTATTTGTTTTAGAAAAACGATTATAAAATGACAAAATAGTAATGTAATAAAAGTATACACTTTTCCTTCTGTCAATGGGTAAAAAGTTAAGTTGATCAACTTTTAACTTTTAACCTCCCATAACTCTCCTCCATCACCAAAAGAATATTATCAATGATATTTTCGGCTTGGGAAAAGGTAAGGGCTTTGAGATTGTGGGGATAATAATGAAAAACTTGATTGCGGCCGATTTTCCAAGCATTCCAAATTTTATCGGCCAACTCTTGACCGGCTTTATCTTTTATCTTTTTATAAAGGGATCTTTCTTTTAATTTATTGACTAAATTTGGTGAAAGTAATTTTCCCAGACGTAAATGATCAGAGATGTAATCTAAATGAGAAATAAACTTGACATCCAAAAAAAGCTGTTTTAAAAATCCTTCATACGCTTTGGCAAAAGGAAAAACTAAAAAAGAATAATCTTTGAAATGATAAGCATGATTTTTAATAACATCATTCATAAGATAAAGCCCCTCATTAATCAGATCCTTTTGATTTTGTGATAAATAAAACCAAAAATCAGAAGTTTTAAAAATTAAAGCTTTAATCTTATCCATGAAAATAAGATAACAAAAAGAAAGTTTTCTAGCAAGATAATTTTTTACCCTTTAACCTCAATCTTGACTGATGGAGACATTGTTGTTTTAAGATAAGCTTCTTTTATATGACTTAATCCCACCGCTTTTAAAAAAGCTTTGATGTTTTCTTCCAATTCTTCATCTTTTTGCGAAATCTTACCAATCATTTGATGAATTAAAGGAAATTTACTCTCGGTTTTCCAATGTAAAAGGCCTTTTTGAAATTTTTTGGCGGCTTCTTGGGGATTTTGCGAAACCGTCCCATTTTTGGGATTGGGCATTAATCCTTTGGGTCCTAAAATCCTGGCATACTTTATCAACTTTGGCATAAAAGACGGGTGAGCAATTAAAACATCAAAATCAATTTTTCCTTCTTCTATTTGAGTCAAAATCTTATCATCAACAATTGCCACTTTCACCTTTTTCCCCAAAGAATACGGTAACTCCACCTCCCCTTTTAAACCCACTTTATCCACATTTAAATGAAGTTCAAAAGATTCATCGAATTTGGCGTATTTTATTTTTTTCAAAAGGAAGATGGCTTCTTTTATCGAATAAAGTTTATTTTTATCAATTTGGGCTTTGGCTTTTTGATAATTTTTCCCCCGCGTTTTTTTCTTTATTTCTTTCGGTTTTTGTTGGGCTTTTTTTTCGGCTTCTTCAACAATTTTTTTGGCTTTTTCCATCTTCTCAAGCTCTTTTTCATCAACCTCAACCGCCACCATCCTCTCTCCCCCTTTAAGCCCTGGGGCACGAATTTTTTTCTTCTCAGCCGCCTTTTCTTTTTGTTCTTTTTTTTGTTTTTGTTCAATCTCTTCTAAGCCTAAAATTCTTGTTCGTATTTTTCCCATAGGTAAAAGGATTCTAAATTATAATTTCTTTAATTTTTATTTTTTAATTTTTAATTTTTAATTTTCTACCTCCACTCCCATACTTTTGGCTGTCCCAATAACAATTTTTTTTGCCGCTTCTAAATCAGTGGTGTTTAAGTCGGGTAATTTTTCTTTAGCAACCGCCTCAACTTGAGCTTTGGTGAGTTTTCCCACTTTTTCTTTGTTGGGTTTGCCCGAGCCTTTTTGCAGTTTTAAAGCTTTTTTAATCATCTCAGACACTGGTGGCAGTTTGGTAACAAAAGTAAAAGTTCTATCTTCATAAACCGTAATTACCGCTGGAATAATTTGCCCTTTTAGTTTGGCGGTTCTGGCATTGTATTCTTTGATAAAATCCATAATCGGCACCCCATGTTGACCCAAAGCCGGGCCAACTGGTGGTGCCGGTGTTGCCTCACCGGCAGGAAGATTAAGTTTGATAACCGTTTTTACTTTTTTTGCCATAGACTTTATAAAAGATACGAATAATGCGAATTTTTATAATTTTTGGACCTGCAAAAAATCAAGCTCCAACGGTGTTTCGCGATCAAAGATGGATACCAAAACTCTCACCTTACCTCTTTCTTCATCAACTGCTTCCACTGTCCCCAAAAAGTCAGCAAATGGCCCCTCTTTTATTTTAACCGCCTCACCGACTGAGAATTTTGCCTTAAACTTGGGCTGTTCTTGCTCAACAAACTTCATAATCGCCTCAACCTCTTTTTCAGAAATCGGCACCGGCTTTAACCCCGCTCCCACAAAACCAGTCACCCCTTGAGTGGTTTGAACAATCAGCCATGAGTTTTCGTCCAAAATCATTTTTACTAAAATGTAACCCGGAAACACTTTTTCTTTTAGTTTGGTTTTTTTGCCTTTTTTTACGGCAACTACTTCTCGCATGGGAATCACTATTTCAAATATTTTATCTTCTGCCCCCAAAGTTTTTATCCGCTGTTCCAGGGCCTGTTTGACTTTTGCCTCATGACCGGCCTGGGTATGAACCACATACCATTTTGGTTCTTTAATTGGGGTAATCTTTCCCAAAGCAGTAATTTTCTCTTTGGTTGGTTTTTGTTCAGACATTTTTAGCGTTTCAAAGTTAGAAATTCTAATCCTTTGGCTAATAAAACATCTATTATACCGATATAAAGGCCAATAATCAAGGAGATAATAATAACCACCGCTGTTAAGCGGATGGTTTCTTTTTTTGTGGGCCAACTCACTTTTTTAAGCTCTTCTAAAATTCCTGCTTGCCAACCACCTTGAGTCAAAGTTTTTTTGTCCATAAAAATATTATACAAAAAATATTATAATGTTTCTATGGCAAAAGAGATAATTCATTCTTTGATTCTTATCTTCACGATTGCTTTGGGCTTTTTATTTCCAAAAAGCGTTCTTGCCTCTTATGATCTTCAAATTGCCGCTTCTTTGTTTATTTTCTTTTTTTTGGTAAAAAAACTGGCTTTACCAAACTCACCAAAAACTCGGCTTTTGGAATCGGTCATTTTTACTTTAATTGTCCTTCTAATTGTCAACACCACCGGCTCAATCCGCTCCCCATTTTTCTTTTTAATCTACTTTCTTCTTTTTTCTTTATCACTTCTTCTTGAACCAATTATCTCAATGGTGACTTCACTAACACTAATTATTTTTTTTCTTTTGTCCCTTCCCAACGATCAAAACTTTTCCGTCCTTTTGCCCATTTTTTCTTTAGCCTTCATCACCCCGTTTGCTTTGTTTTTGGGAAAAGAGTATGAGGAAAATCAAAAGTTAAAAGTTAAAAGTCAAAAATCAAAAGAAGAAACGTTTTTGTTTTTATCCTTAATTTTAAAAAATCATCTTAAAAATATTGCTGAGGCCGCTGAAAACTTTCTTGGCGATCATCAACTTTCAATCATAAAAAAACAAACGGAAAAAATGGAAAAACTAATTGAGAAATTTGAAAAAAGTCTTTCTTTATGAAAAAGGCAATTTTATTGGTTATTTCTTTGAGTTTTCTTTTTTTCTTTTTAAAATCTGTTTTTGCTTTAAATATGGAATCACCTCTTTTTAAAATCCAGTATGGAGAAATTGGAATTGCTGGTGGTAATAAATCATCGGCCAACTACAGTCTTTCCGATACCGTTGGCCAAACGGCTGCCGGTCAGTTTAACTCAACCGGTTATATTGTCAAAGCCGGATTTCAGTATCTTCACTCAATCATCCCTTTTCGTTTTTCTATCTCAAACACCAATATTAACTTTGGTACTTTAATCCCCAACTCCCCCCAAACTGCCACCACTACTTTAACCGTTTCTTTTGGGGCAGCCGGTCAATATCAAGTCACGGCCATTGAAGAAGGAAGATTAAGAACTTTAGATGAGGTAAATAGCGTCCCCGACACTCAATGTGATGGGGGCACAAATACTTGTAATGAATCTCTTGCCAAACCTTGGACATCAAATACCGCCTATGGCTTTGGTTATAACATGAGTGGGAATGATATTCCATCGGATTTTATCGACAGTACTTATTTCCGTCCGTTTCCCAATCGTCAGGAAAATGAGTCGCCGGCTGTTATTATGAGTTCCGCCAATGTGGGAAGAAATCGTCAAGCGGTAATGACTTTTAAAGTCAATATCTCTCCCATTCAACCAGCAGGTAAATATCAAACAATTATTAATTTTGTTGCTACTCCATCATTTTAAATATGAAAATTTTTAGATTTTTATTTGTCATTTTTATTTTTTATTTTTTATTTTTTATTTCTTCTAAAGATATTAATGCCCAATCAGTTTCTTTATCTTTATCACCACCTTTAGTAGAAACGGTGATTAAACCAGGCAAGTCGATTTTGATTGCCTATACGATAGTTAATTATGCTGATCCAGTGATTTTAAGCGCTAAAGTTTTACCCTTTGAACCAAAAAATAATTTGGGACAAATTAAGATTAAAGAAGAGTTTGAGGGACCAATCCGCTTTAGTTTAGACAACAGTCACTTAAAACTTAATCAATCATTTTTTTTAAAAACCAATGAAAATCAACAACTTCTTCTTCGCCTTCGCGTCCCCGAAGGAGCAAAAGAAGGCGATTATTATTATACTTTAATTGTCGAAAGCCAACCAGTAACTACTCAATTGGAAAAAAGCGCCTCTTTTGCCAAAGCCTCAATTGGGGCAAACATTTTAATCACCGTTACCGAAAGTGGAAAGATTGAGATAAAGCCCAAAATTGTTCTTTTTGAAGTTTTACCGCGGTTTCGTTTCTCTTTTTTTGGGAAAAAAATTAATTTTTTTGACTCGACCGATCCTATCCCCCTTATTTTAATCATTGAAAATCAAGGAAAAAATCTTATAAAACCCGAAGGAGAAATCATTTTAAAAGGTAACTTTGGGGAAAAAGCAAAATTTAATTTAATCCCCCAAAACATTCTTTCTCAATCGCAACGGTTAATTCAAGCCACCCCTTCGGCGGAAATTGACTGTTCAAATCTTTCAAAATTTAGGGCTTGCCAAAGCCCTGTTTCTTTAATAATTTCGGGATTTTTTTTGGGATTTTACCGTTTATCAACGGCCGTTATCTTTGGCGAAAACTCACCCCAAATTTCGGCCGCCACTTCTTTTTTTGCTTTTCCAATAAAGATCTTTACCGGATTAATGGTAGCATTAGCCATCGGTTTTTTTCTTATCAAACGATTTTATAATAAAGATTAAAAACAAAATTTAATCTTTTTAAAAAAATCCAAAAACTTTATTTTGTTGACTATTGGCTATAGATTTTTCTTCTTTTCTTTTTTATATTTTTCTCATGAAAAATTTTCTTCGTTCTTTTTTGCCGGTTTTAAAAAAGATTAAAAAGTATAAGATTGAAATTTTTCTCCTTGGCGCTTCTTTTTTTATTGCCATTTTTTCTTTGATTTTGTATCAAAAAGAAAAAGCCGAGGAAAAAAAAGAAGTAGTCGAAGAAAAAACGTTTAATAATCCTCTCCCCTATAAAAAAATTTTTGTCGATGTGGCGGGGGCGGTAAAAAATCCTGGTGTTTACGAAGCAACATTTGGCGCAAGATTAAAAGATGTTTTAGATTTGGCAGGTGGCCTTTCGGATGAGGCAGATAAATTTTTTTTCCAAAGAAACTTTAACTTGGCAAAGATAGTCATCGATCAAGAAAAAATTTATATTCCCTCAACTTGGGAAGTTCAAAGTGGTATCTTTGTGGAAAATCAACGGACGTTAGATTATACTCAAAAAACCAACATTAACTGGGAGGGTGGTAATTTAGAAAATTCAATTAATAAAATAAATATTAATCAAGCAACCGCTGAGGAATTAGAAACTCTTCCTGGGATTGGCAAATTAACTGCCCAAAAAATTATCAAAAACCGCCCCTATCAAACAATTGATGAGCTTTTGACAAAAAAAGTTATTAGCAAAAGTACTTTTGAAAAAATTAAAGATCTAATTAGTCTATAAATGACGCCAAAAATATTTACCGCTGTAATTAACTTATATTTACCCGAACCCCACGCCTCTCTTCTTAATGGAATTCTTTTTGGAATAAACCTTAAAACGACAAAGGAGTTTTATCAACAGTTAAAGATGGTTGGTTTGCTTCATTTGGTGGTTCTTTCTGGGATAAATATTACTTTGCTGGCCTCAATTGTTACTCAAACCACCCAATTTTTTAGCAAAAGGGTATCAATATTGATAACGATTTTGACAATTATTTTTTTTGTTCTTTTTGTTGGTATTCAAGCCCCAATCCTAAGAGCGGCATTGATGGGAATTTTAACGCTCGTTGCTAATTATACCGGAAGAAAAAATTATTCTTTGTATGCTTTAATTTTATCGTTTGTATTAAGTCTTATCTTTTTTCCTTCTTGGTTAAAAACCGTTTCCTTTCAGCTATCTTATGCTGCCACTTTGGGCATTATTCTTTTTGGTGAAAAGAATATTAAAAAAAGTGAAAATAGTTTTATAAACTTCTATCATCAAATAAAAGCCGATTTTAAAACTTCTTTGGCGGCGCAAATTTTTACCGCGCCGATTATCTTTATTTATTTTAAACAAATCTCATTAATCGCCCCTCTTGCCAATGTGTTGGTTTCTTTTTTTGTCCCCTTTTTGATGGTTTTGGGATTTTTAACTGCCATTTTGGGAAAAATTAATTTTTACCTTGGTTTTCCTTTTGCTTGGGCTTGTTATCTTATCTTAAGCTACATTATCTTTATCGTCGAAACTCTATCAAAAATTCCGGGAATTTTTATTAAGTTTTAGATTATTTGAATATAAAAATCTAAAAGAAAAAAAATAAAAATTTTAAAAATTTTAATCAAGATTTAGATTGTTGAAACAATTTAAATTAAAAATATTTCCCAAAAAAATGAGACGATCGCATCAAAAAAATAGGAAAAATAAAATTTCACTTAAGGATTTTATTTTGTTACTAAGCGCTAAATTGATAGATGTCTATTTTGAGATTCGTGATCCTTTTAATTTAATTTCAAGTTACTATCATTACTCTAACAAGCCATTTTCTTCTATCGAAATAAAAAAACTTACCCAAAAATATTCAAAATTGTGCTCTGAATTAAAACAAAAAAAATATCTCTTAAAAAAATCTAATCCAAAAAAATGTCAATTCTTTCTTACTAAAAAAACGGAAAAATATTTAAAAACAAAATACCCCCACCTTTATTTTAATAAACAAAACTGGGATAAAAAATTACGACTGGTTATTTTTGATGTTCAAGAAATTAATCGTTTTAAAAGAAATCAGTTGCGCCGGCTTTTAAAACAATTAGGTTTTATTATGCTCCAAAAATCAGTTTGGCTTTCTCCTTATGATCAATTTGAGACGATAAAAAGATGGATTGAAGAAAATAAACTTCAAGAAAAAATTCTTTTAATTGAAACCGAAAAAATTGCTTTTAAAAATAAGGATAAAGTTATTAATCAATTTTGGTAAGTAAATCGAATTTTTTTATCTTTTAAAAATTTATGGAAGAGTTAAATATAAGTAAAAAACAAATTATTTTGATCCTTACTTTTTCTTTCTTTACCTTTTTTGGTTATTTTTTATTTCAAAATTTAGACTCCAAAACAAAGATTGTTTTTTGTGATGTTGGTCAAGGTGATGCTACCTATATTCGAATAAAAAACAAAGTTGATGTTTTGATTGATGCTGGACCCGATAAAAAAATCTTAAACTGTCTGGGAAAACATATGCCTTTTTGGGATAAAAAGATAGAACTTGCTTTTTTAAGTCACCCCAATAAAGATCATTACCAAGGTTTTTTCTTTATTAACGGACGTTATAAAATTGAAAGGTTTGTTACAGTTGAAAGCCCGTTTGTTAGTCCAAGTTATAAAAATCTAATTGAAAATCTTAAGAAAAATCAGGTTTTGATTTTAAAAAAATTTCAAGGCGATCAGATTAATATTTTAAACGACCGTTTTTTATTTCTTTGGCCGGTTAAAAATTATTTTTCTTCTGAAGATAACGACTACTCTCATCTTCTTCTTTTTCAAGAAGATGATTTTAAAGCGCTTTTTACCGGTGATGCTTCACCAAAAATTTTAAATTTAATTGTTGAAACAAACACTGTTGATTTTATAAAAAATATCAACCTTCTTAAAATCCCCCATCATGGCTCAAAAAACGGTTTAACCAAAAATTTTTTATCCATTAGCAATCCAAAGATTGCTGTGATAAGCGTTGGAAAAAATAACGCTTATGGTCATCCGGCAAAAGAAGTTTTAGAGATGCTTAAAGCCCAAAAAGTAAAAATTAAACGAACGGATGAGGAAGGCGATATCTTATTCAAAATCCCTTTTAACTAAAAAGAATGTTTTTTATCTCTTTAAAAATACTCCACCCCTCAAAACCAATCCAACTCTCACCAATTAACTCTTTGGGCAGTCCTGGATCAATCTTTAAAAGATCAATATAAGTATCAACAATTTTTTTGAATTTAGAAACTTTGTCTTCTTGGGAAGATAAAACTTCATGCCACTTTCTAAAAAGCTGCCGATACTCTCCATCTAACTTTGTTTTTTCCCAAACCTTTTCAACCAAAATTTCACGACTGCCAAAAACATGATCGGCCTCAAAAGCTTGAAAATATTTTTCTTCTTCCTTACCCCCAATTAAGAAACGTAAACTTTCAATCACCGGATGAGGAGTTACCCAAAAAGAGCGATGCCAAGGACCCAATCCCCAACCTTGCATCTGCCGTCTTAGTCGATCACGAATCTCTCTTTTACTTTCGGGAATCTCATAAGAAATAATTCGCCAACGTCTATCCCAAGGATATTTTAAAAATCTAAAAAAAGGAAATTCCAAACAAAAATCTAAAAAGCCTCTTTCGGTTAGAGAATAACTTTGACTTTCATTTTGCTGAATAATCAAACCCTCTTTTACTAAAGAATTAATAATTGACTTAGTTTTTTGATTAAAAGAAAGATCAAAGACTTTTTCTATTTTTTCATCAAAAACTACCGGAGAAAAATTAATATCACCAATTAAAATTAACGAAAGTAAAATTTTTGTCCGTGTATCTTTTACCATAATTTTTTGCGTCTATCTTCTTTATAACAGACGAAAAAAATTTTGTCAAGGGGATTTGAAAATTTCTAATTAACAAAAATGTCATTCCTGATTTAATCAGGAATCTATAAGATTTCTACCTTATTTTTTATACTAAAGTATGATTATATAGATTCCCGCTTTCGCGGGAATGACAAGACAGGTTTATCTGTCATTCCTTGCCCTCCGATTCGGAGGGCGAGCTTGACCAGGAATCTATAAAATTTCAACCTCTTTTTAAGGTATTATTATATAGATTCCTGCTTACGCAGGAATGACATAAATCTTACTTTTACACAATGTTTACACTAATTTTCTAAATCTCCCAATCTCCATTTATCTCTACTTATCTCCACAAATCTCCATTTATCTCTCTTTCATATTCGCATAATTCGCGTCATCGCATCTTCCTTTACATCATTCATATTATTTATTAGCGCTTTATAAAAAGAAGAAAAAGAAGAAATTTGCTTCTTGACAATTTTAAAATAATTATTAATAATGAAAAATAAGCAAAAATGAAAAAGAAAAAATTAATTACCAAATTAACTCTTTTTTTCTTTGTTTTTTTTCAAG
>JAPYWZ010000121.1 GCA_028276105.1 Microgenomates group bacterium
GAAAAAAACATCGATCAAATTACCAAAGCCATTGTCAGTTTTTTGATCAAAAATCTTCAAAAAGAAAAATTAACTTTGGTTTTGGGCCGTGATATGCGTTTTTCCTCACCAGTAATTTTTGAAAGAATAAAAAAAGTTTTTTTATCATATGGGACAACCATATATGATCTTGGCTTAGTTCCAACACCTACCGTTTACTTTTCCATCTTTCGTTTTAATGCCGATTCTGGCATTCAAATTTCCGCCTCTCACAATCCCAAAGACTACAATGGGATAAAAATTGCGGTAAATGATGGAAAAAAATTGATCAAAGTAGGAAAAAATACCGGCATGAACGAAATCAAAGAAAGAGCATTAAATAATGACTTTATTGAGGCAAAAAGTAGTTCTTTCGGTCAAGTAATTGAGGTTTGGGATGCGGTTGATTTTGAGATTGAAACCGCTTTTTCTGATTTAAAAATTAACAATTTAAAAAAATTAAAATTAATTGTTGATCCGGCCAACGCCATGGGGATTTTATATTTTAATAAATTAAAAGAAAAACTGCCGCTTGAGATTGAGATGATCAATGACTATTTAGATGGTAATTTTCCTGCCCATCAAGCCGATCCTCTTCAGTTTGATTTGTGGCAAGATTTGCAGAAAAAAGTGGTTGAAAAAAAAGCGGATTTGGGAATTATGGTTGATGGTGATGCCGATCGAATTTTTTTTGTTGATGAAAAAGGAAAAATTGTTCCGGCCACTTTAACCACCTCTTTAATCTTAGAAAAAATTTTTGCTTTAAAACCAAAAAGTAAAGTTTTGATTGATATCCGCTATATCTTAAATGTTAAAAACCAGGTTAAAAAGCTTGGTGGAATTTTGAGTATTTCTCCGGTTGGCCATGCTTTGATTACCAAACAACTAAACGAAGAAAAAGCGGTTTTTGCCGGTGAGTCTTCCGGTCATTATTACTTTGAAGAAATTGGAGGAGGAGAAAGTTCTATCCGCGTTGTTCTTTTGATTCTTCAGATTCTTTCGGAAAAAAATAAACCATTTTCAAAATTGAAAGAAGAAGTCAAAACCGCCCATGAATCGGGTGAAATTAATTTTATAAGAGAAGAAAATGTTTCTCCAAAAGAAATTTTGGAAAAAGTGGCTAAAAATTTTAGCGATGGGGAGATTTCTTGGCTTGATGGATTGTCAGTTTCTTATGGTGCTTTACGTTTTAACATCCGTGCTTCCAATACCGAACCACTTCTGCGATTGAATGTTGAAGGCTTTGATAAAAAGGAGGTTAAGGAAAAAACCAAAAAATTAATCAATCTTCTTTTGTCTTTGGGTCTTAAAAAACACTAACTTTAAACTTAAAGAAAAATAAAAAGTGGTATAATAAAAACATTCTATGAATGAGATAGAAAAAATTGCGCTTTCACAATACACTTTAGCTTTAATTTCTGCCTTAAAATCGATAAAACCTCGTCCAAGACCCGATGAACTTTCCAAAATTGAAGTCTCCCAAACCGTTTCTTTTTTTGCCTTAGTTTATGAAAAAATGCGCAATGCAGTAGAATTTCGCGAGGATCATCTGATTCTGCGAGCGGCCATTGAAAGAATTTTAAAACGAAGACTAGCGATAAATCCAGAAGGTCACGATGAAGCGGAAAATCTTCTTCGGGAACTGCTTTGGGCGCGGTATTTTGATAATGGCAGTTTTGGCAAAGACGATGTTTTAAAAATCCAAAAGATTATTGATACTTACTTGAAGGTAAGAAAAAAATTACTTATTGGTCGACCGTCAGAAATCCAATTTTATTTAAACGAATTTATCTTTGATCTTTTAACTTCAGAAATTGAAGAAACCTTATCCCCCGAAAAAGCCCAAAAACAAGCAGCAAAAACTTTTTACATTTATCAAGTATTGCGAAAAAAAATAAAGATTGAAGAAATTAACGAAGCCCAAAAAGATGCTATTTTTTTGGCTGCCTTAGAAAAAGTTTTTCGAAAAAGTGATCGTTCCTACCAACGTTATCATCTTTTTATTACTTTTTACCAACCTTTAAGTGAGTATAGTAAAGAAGAATTGGAAAAACTAATTCCCAAACTTCCAGAGATTTTTAAACGGATTGATGAGTTTATTAAAAGCCCTTATATCGATATTCTTTCTAAATTTATTAAAAAAAATCTTCCTCCTTTTATTATTCTTTTTGATATTTTGGAAAAAAAGAGTAATGAAATTGAAAGTATCGTTACCGATCAAGAAAAACTAAAAAATACCGTTGATTTTCTTTGTCGAGAAAAGTATCAACAATTAGCAACCAAAATTCGCAATTTAGCCATCCGGGCTTTTATTTATATTTTTTTAACCAAAATGATTTTTGCCTTAATTTTAGAGTTTCCCTTATCCAATTATTTTTATGGGGCAGCTGATTTTCGCTCTATTACTGTAAACACTCTTTTTCCACCAATTTTAATGGCTTTAATTGTCCTTTCTTTCCAAATGCCTGATGAAGAAAATACCAAACGAATCTTTCAAAGATTAATTGAAATTATAAACAAAGATCAAACCTTTGAAAAAAGCGTTTCTTTGTA
>JAPYWZ010000008.1 GCA_028276105.1 Microgenomates group bacterium
AAAAGACTAGCGGCTTTGGAAGAAGGAGAGGAAGCAATTGTTACAGCTTCTGGGATGGCGGCAATTTCTTTAGTTCTTCTTCATTTTTTAAAAAAAGGCGATCATATTTTGGCTCATAAAGTGATTTATGGGGGTACTTTTGAGTTTATTAGTCGGATTTTACCAAGATTTGGGATTGAGGTTTCTTTTTGTGATTTTTCTTACGAGAAAGAAATTGAAAACTTTATCCAAAAAAATACCAAGATTTTATACTTTGAAAGCCCAACCAATCCTTTACTTGAGGTTTTAGATATAAAAAGGATAACTTCTCTTGCTAAGAAAAAAGGATTAATAACTGTTTTTGACAACACTTTTGCGCCACCACCGCTTCAATATCCTCTAAAACTGGGAGTTGATATTGTTGTCCATAGTTTAACTAAATATATTGGTGGTCATTCTGATTTAATTGGTGGAGCAATTATTGGGGGGAAAAAATATCTTGAGCCTCTTTTTCAAAAAAGCTTTATCTTTTTTGGCCCAACTCTTTCTCCCTTTTCTTCTTATCTTGCTTTGCGGGGATTAACCACCCTTGAGGTAAGAGTCAAAAAACAATCAGAAAATGCTTTAAAAATCGCCTCTTTTTTAGAAAAACATCCCAAAATTGAAAAAGTTTACTACCCAGGTTTAAAAAGTCACCCCAATTATCATTTAGCAAAAAAACAGATGACTGCTTTTGGTGGAGTTTTGTCGTTTGTGGTAAAAGGAGGCTATAAAAAGGCCGAAAGTTTGGTCAATCGGGTAAAGATAATTAACTTAGCAGTTTCTTTGGGGGCGGTTGAGAGTCTTATCGAGCATCCAGCCTCAATGACTCATTCTGAGTTAACCCCCAATGAGCGAAAAAAAGCGGGGATTGAAGATGGTTTGGTTCGGCTTTCGGTTGGATTGGAGGAAGTTGAGGATTTGATTGAGGATTTGGAGAGGGGATTGAGGTAAATTCTTATGTTAATTATTTTTTATGGAAAGAAAAACAGGTTTAATTGAAAGAAATTTTACTCTTAAAGCATTTAAAGAAATTATTAGCCAGGCTGGTGTTGTTGACTTTTTTAGAAATAAAGGAAATTTTGAAATTTGTTATCAAGAAGATCAAATATGTTGCGTGTGTGAAGTGAGAGATTGTGAAGGAAAACGATGGTTTTTGTACAGATTAAGAGATAGGAGAAATGATGGTCCCTCTTTTACTAGAAGTCCTTTAACTGATTGGAATTATTCAGGTGAGTTTGATGTTCCACCTTCTGATGGATTGGTGGTTGAAAGATCAAGATATCAGGGAGATCCATCTTTTCCATTGACTAATAGATTTTCTCAAGAAGTAGCAGAGTTTATAAAAAATCCCTTTGAGGCTTTAAGTAAACCAGAACCAGAATATGATTTAGACAAGTGGTTAAATACATGGCGTTTAGTATTCTATGGCAATGATACTGTTTTTCCAGGTCAATTTAGTTTAGTTCCTTTTCCTTCTAATATATCTAAAACATTGTTCAATTTGACCGTTAAACTTCTAAGAGAAGGTGGTTATAGGTATTTAACATCAATACCTACCTGGTGGCATGTGGCTTTATCTAATCTTAGACAGGGTTTTAAATTTTGTTACGAAGAAGATAAAAAAATATTTGAGAAATTGCAGGAAAATCTTAGAAGTTTAGGTTTCTCTAATCAAGAAGATTTAGGTATACGAATGAAAAGTAGTTGGTTAGTTATGCTTCAATTTTGGGCACAAAGAGTTAAAGAGTTAGGAGAAATACCAGAGTCATTATTAAAACCCAATGAAATAAATTTTGTTTTTAGAGATAAAAATGGTAATATAATTACATATCCCTTATCACCAGAAAGAAATTTATGGCAAATTTTAACTCTTTAGTCAAAACCTTTATCCAACTTTGTTCAATCCCAAGTCCATCGGGAAAAGAAAAAGAGATAGCTGATTTTGTTTTAACTAGAGTAAAAGATAAAGTCGATGAAGTTTTTGTTGATAAGGCGGGTAATATTTATTTAAAAATTTTAGGTAAAAATAAAAAATTTCTTCTTTATTGCGCTCATTTAGATACGGTTCAACCAGCGGGTAAGCAAAAAATTTTTGTTGAAAAAGACTTCATAAAAGGAGAGGGAAAGTGTGTTTTGGGGGGAGATAATAAGGTAGCCGTTTCTGTAATTTTGGATTTTATTGAAAACTTTGATAGAAAAAAAGCTTTTAATAATTTGGAAGTGATTTTTTCCGTCAAAGAAGAAACAGAAGGTGGGTTAAGACATTTTCCCAAAGAAAAAATTCAAGCAAAAAATGCTTTAGTTGCCGATTTATCTTTGCCGATTGGCAAAGTGATGATTTCTGGTTCTTATGTTGGGGGATATGCGATAAATGTTTCTTTTTCTGGTGGGCATGTTAGGCTTTTGGAAGAAAACATTACTCATCCATTAAACTTTCTTATTAATTTTGTTAAAAAAATCCCTTTTGGAAAAATAAACAAAGATACTATTGTTAATATTTCAAAAGTCAAAATGGGTGAAAGTTTTAATAGTATCCCTTCCTTGTTGTATTTTTCTGGCGAGATAAGAACTTATAATAAGAAGACCTATGAGAATTTTTTTAAAAAGATAAAGACGTTAACGCCGATTTTAGATAAGAAGTTTAATACTCAAAGCCAACTTGAGTTTTATCCTTATTGTCTGGGATATAAACTAAGAAATAAAGATCTTTCAACCATAAAAGAAGTCTTTCAAAAATTAAAAATTAAATTTGAGCCAATAAGAAGTTATTCGGTTGGTGATTTTAGTATTTTAAATGAGTGGGGGATAAAAACTGTCAATATCGCGAATGGCAATATCAACGCCCATACTATTTATGAGAAAGTACCTGTTTCCTCCCTTTTTCTTCTTCGAAAAATTTTTGAGGAGTATTATTTTGTTTTTTAATCAACAAAATTAAATATCTTATAGTATAATATAATGCGTATGAATGCAATGAAAGAATTATTAACATCTTTACAAAATGTTTATCCTTATTTTATAGAAGGACTGCCTACTTTAACTGTTTCTCCTTTTGGTCAAAGAGGAGAGGGAAAAGGAAGAGATGAATTTATTAAAAATCTTTTTGAAGAGGCAGAAAGATATGGACTTAAATCACAAATACTAAAAGATGGCAACGTTTTTTCTTTAATTACTCCAGCCGCCTCCCCTCATACAACGGAAATGATAAAGATTAACTTAAATGGCCAAGAGGTTAAAATTCCAGCTCATTTGATTGTTTGGTGGGGTAAAGCTGGAGAAAGAATAGATTTTTTATCTCTTTCAAGAATGAAAAAAGAAGAGAGAGAAAAATTGATTGATTTAATTTCAAGTAATATTCACGCTGCATGGCGGGTTTTATATGATTCATTACCTGAGCAGAGGTATAAAAATAATGTTAATGAGTTTTTAGAAATATATGGTTTAGTTGGCCATGCTACTGAAGAAGAAAGAAAAAATAGTGGTTTATCAAGAGGTGCACAAAGTAATCCAGAAGGGCATATTAATATCTGTTTTCATCCATATGATAAATATAGAAAACAAGTAGAAAGAAAAGGAATTAACGCGGCCGATTTTTTGAAACACACAGGAGTTATTGATACAATTTTAATGAATAAATTTGGTGATTTTTTTAGTCAAATAACTGGTCTTATTTTTAATATCCCTAATTTAAGCGTTTTTTTGGAATTAAAACACGCTTCTTCCAAAAATCAAATTTCCATCTATGAGGGGTTGAAACTAAATTTTTATGAAAAACCGCTTCAATTAAACGAGGCATTAGAATTTATTGCTAAAATAGTAGGTTTTTATGATCAAATTTATGAGGATTTAAAACAGGGATTTGAAAATTATTGGAAAAATATTGGTAATGAAAATAAAAAAACAGAAATTATTAGGCAATTAAAAAGTTCTTTAGTTGAAAGATTAAGACAAATTGGAGTTACAAATTTAGAAATGTTTGATCGGCAAATTGATAGTTTGGCTGATATGACTTTTTCTTTTAGACCTACTTATCAACAACTTACAAATTGGGAGAAAGATGAAGATATCGATGAAAGTTCACAAAATATAATTTCTCGATTAAAAAAGAGATATGAAGAAAGAAGAAAAAGATTAAAATCAATGACCGATGAGGAAAAAAATGCATTTGTTGATAGAGTAGCTCGTTTTTATGGTGTTGATTCAATTGTAGCAGAAAGTTTGGTTTTAATGATTGAAAATCAAATTGCTGATCCAGCCGATGATTGGAAAAATATTAAATTTACCTTCCCCAATCAAATTTCTTTATCATGGATGATAGAAGAATATGAGATTGGCGATAACGGTGAAATTTTAGTTACAAAAATAACTGTTGCCCCTCGTTTTATGACGGAGAAAGGAGTTTTTGAAGATATAGCGGGAATGAAAATAGATAGACCACAAGGAATATAAAATTATTTTCTCCTACAAGTATTTACCCCAAAAAGAGCGTAAAGACCACAAAATTGGAAAAGGCCGGTTAAGATAAGAGAAACGCCTAAAATTAAAAGAACCCATCTTGGCCAAGCACCAATTTGAGTAGCCAAAAATACAAAAACCACCCCCAAAATAATCCTTATTTTTTTATCGGTTTCCCCGACATTTTTTTGGAGTTTCATAGATTTAAAAATTAATTCTTAACTTGTAAAATCTCACTTAGTCTTTCCTTATCAAACCCAACAATATACTCCTCCTCACCATTATCATAAACAATTTCTGTCACGGGTACTCCCATTTGGCCGGTTTTTCGAACCATTTCTTCACCAGCATACGGATTTAAATCAACTAAAACATGCTCATATTTTATCTTTTGGCTATCAAGCCAGGAAGCTTCCATTTTACAATATGGACAGGTAGTTGTGGCATAAAGTTTGATTTTTTTGACAATCAAAGGACCAACTCCACAACTGTTATTTACTAATTCTTTTAAAGTTTTATCAATATTTTTGGCCGTTTCAAAAATAGCTGGATCTTGGATGACTTTTCCCAAAAGTGAGGCGGTTGATGCGCCAACTAAAACCTTTTTATCTTTTTTTAAAACCACCAAAGAGCAAGGTAAAAGACCAATTAAATTTTTATCAACGGTTAAGATGTTACTCATCCAAAATTCATTGCAGATATTAAAGAGTTTTCCTTGATTATTGGGCAAATCTACCTCGCCTAAAATTTTTAACGAAGCTTTTTCCGCTTCTTTTTTGACATTTTTTAAAGTTTCCTCATAAGAAAAAGTTGATTCGCGAAAGTAAGCTAGATTCATAAGTTTTTATAAAAAACTAATAATTTTTCGGCAATTTCGGCGACATTTTTTTTATTTAACTTATAATAAACCTCTTTTCCTTGTTTATAACAAGAAACAAGCCCCCAGTTTTTAAGTTTTTTTAGGTGTTGGGAAACAGCCGATTGCGACAAGCCACAGTTTTTTATAAGCTCACCGACATTTTTCTCTTTTTCTTTTAGACAAATTAAAATCTTAATTCTTGGCAAAGACGAAAACGCTCTTAAAACGTTTTTTGAATTAGTCATAAAAATATATTAGCAAATACTAATATGTTTGTCAAGAGGATTTTAATTTGGTAATATTAAAAGTGATTAAAAAAAGGGAAAAAGGCAATTATAATGACAATAGATTGTAAATTTAATTAAAATTAATATAAACCAATGGAAAATGACCTTCAATTTCTTTTTAAAAAAGCCTTGTATTTCTTAAAATTTCGACCACGGACGGAAAAAGAAGTCTATGATTATCTTCTTAAAAAAATAAAAAGCACCCATTATTCAACCGATGATATAAAAAAAGTAATCGAAAAACTAAAAGAAATGGATCTTTTAAATGATAAAAAATTTATTGAAGACTATGTCTCTTTTTACTCAAAAAATAATCCCAAAAGTAAAAAAGTTTTGACTTTAGAACTTTTGAGAAAAGGAGTTAATAAAAATTTAATCGATAAATATTTTTTAAAAAATCAATTAGATGAGGAAGAAATAGCTTTTTTATTATTAAAAAAAAGATGGAAAAGGTGGCAAGATTTGGAGGAAAAAAAGCGATTAAAAAAAGCCTTTGATTTTTTGGGAAGGCGCGGTTTTAGTTTTGAGACTATCAAAAAAGTGATTGAAAAATTGGAAGAATTAGGTAAAATAGAATTAGATATTTAAAAGTTTGCTTGAGAGGATTAGAAAGTTTAGAATTTTTTAATTTATTTATGACCACTTTCAGTTATTATTATAATCGTTGGTTTTTTTTGGAATCTTTCTAATCTCTTCTCAAGCAAAACTTAAATTTTAAATTTATGCTACAAAAAATTTTTCGCCGATTTGTTTTTGATCGTGAACAACCAAAAAGAATGATTGCTGAGGCTGAAGAAAAAGCAAAATCGATTTTGGCCAAAGCCGAAGAAGAGGCAAGAAGATTAATAAGTGAGGCGATGAATTTAGAAAAACAGTTGGTTTTTAGAGAGCAACAACTTGAAAGAAAAGAAGAAGAGTTGGAAAATGAGAAAAAAACAGTTCAAAAAAAATTATCTGAAATTGAGGAGATAAAAAAAACTCTTGAAAAAACAAGAGAGGAGATGAAGGCAAAACTGGAAAAAGTGGCCAAACTAACTCAGGAGGAGGCAAAAAATTTGTTGCTTTCTTTTTGGGAAGAAAGATTAAAAGAAAAGATTGCTAATCAAATAAAAGCAGCTGAAGAGGAAATAAAGGCAAAAGCCGATGAAAAAGCTAAAGAGATTTTAGCCGATGCCATGCGCTATGGAGCAACAGACTATGTGGCTGAATACACTTTAGCAACGGTTAATCTTCCCGATGAGTCTTTTAAAGGAAGAATTATTGGTAAAGATGGTCGCAATATCCGGGCGTTTGAGTTGGCAACCGGGGTGGATATTGATTTAGAGGAGGAAAAAGTGATTAAAATTTCTTCCTTTGATGCTATAAGAAGGGAGATTGCCCGGGTTTCTTTGGAACGGCTAATTAAAGATGGTCGGATTCAACCGCAGCGGATTGAGGAAATTGTTAAAAAAACTCAAGAAGAGATTGAAAAGGTAATTTATAAAGCAGGGGAGGAGTTAACAAGAAAGGTGGGGGTTTATAATCTGCCTTCGGAAATTGTAAGACTTTTGGGGCGGTTTAAATATCGTTATTCTTATGGTCAAAATATGATTGCCCACACTTTAGAAGAAACAAGAATTGGGGTGGCGTTGGCTTATGAGTTAAAGGCAGATGTTAATGTTGTTCGTCTTGGCTGTCTTCTTCATGATATTGGCAAAGTGATTACTGACAAAGAAGGATCACATGTTGAACTTGGGGTAAAGCTTTTGGAAAAATATCACTTTCCCAAAAAAGTAATCGACTGTGTGGCTGCTCATCATGAAGATATTCCTTTTCCCTCAGTGGAGGCGGTGATTGTTTATATTGCCGATGCCGTATCGGGGGGAAGACCAGCCGCCCGTCATGAGGACTTTGAGGAGTATTTAAAAAGAATCAAAACCATTGAAGAAGTAGCCAAATCGAAAAAAGGAGTGGCTGATGCTTATGCCCTACAGGCTGGGAGAGAACTGCGAGTTATTGTTAAACCAAAAGAAGTGGATGACAATGAAGCTACTGTTTTGGCAGAAAAGATAAGAGAAGAGTTAGAAGAAAAGTTTGCGGTTTTTCCCGGACAGATTAAGGTGACAGTGATTCGAGAATATCGGGCCGAAGCAGTGACAAGAATATAGTCGCCAAACACCTAACACCTAACATCTAACATCTAACTTCTAACATCTAACATCTAGCCCTAAAAATATATCAAACATCAAAAATCAAAAAGCAAAATAACATAGCAAAAATGAAGAGTAAGCAAAGTAAATATTTTTTAATTTTTTTTATATAGTTCTTTTTTAATTTTGACTTGTCATTTTGATATTTGATATATGATTTTTGATATATATTTTTTAGTGTTTGATGCTTGGTGTTAGATGCTTGGTGATTAGTGTTTGATGTTTGGTGTTAGGTGTTAGATGATTGATGCTAGATTTTGCGGTTGTGATTTTTTTGGTTTTTAAGTATTCTTAAAATTATGGAGCAAGGACACCCAATCCCAAGACAGATTACTACTTTTGAGTTTAAACTGATTGGTTTTTTAACTTTGCGTCAATTTATTTATTTAGTAATTTTTATTCCTGCTGGATATTTAACTTTTGTTATTTTTCCAATACCCCTTTTAAATATTTTATTTGGGATTCTTATTGCAGCCATTGGTCCGGCTTTGGCTTTTGTCCCCATAAATGATCGACCGTTGGAGATTTGGATTAAAAATTTAATCAAACGATTAACCTCGCCCACTCAATATTTTTATAAAAAACAAAATCCGCCTCTTTATTTTTTACAAGACTTAGTTTTTGTCAGTGATCCGCATAAGGTTTTTACCCATATTGAGTCGCAAAAGATGTTAAATCAGTATCTTTCGCAAAAAATAAAGTCACAAACTTCATCATCCATTCAAACAAAACAAAGAATCAATCAACTTTTGGCTTCGCCACCAAGTTTACTTTCGGTAAAAAAAGAAAAGCCAAAAACTGAAGCTTTTTCTTCAAAACCAATAACCCCTTCGTTGTCAAAGAAGCCATTTTTAACTGGAGTGGTAAAGAATAGAAAAATGATTCCTCTGTCGGGAATTTTGATTTATATTAAAGACCAAAATGGCAAAGTCCTTCGGCTTTTAAAAACCAATCCTTATGGTGTTTTTGCCACTTTTAATCCTTTGAAGGAAGGAGAGTATATTTTTGAGTTAAAAGACCCTCAAGGGAGTTACTTTTTTGATACAATGAGATTAAAAATAGGAGGAGAAACTCAAAAACCATTAGAATTTTTTTCAAAAGAACTGTTATAAGTTAAAAGTCTTATGCCGATTCAAAAACCAACTTCACCGGTAAAAGCCACCACCCAACAATTTATTGAGATTGAAGAGATTCAAGATGATGTTGTTCTTCTTAAAGATTATTCGGCGGTTTTGGTGATTGAGATTTCGGCGGTTAACTTTTGGCTTTTATCATCGGAAGAGCAGATGTCAATTATTTATGCTTATGGGAGTCTTTTAAACTCTTTATCTTTTCCTTTGCAGATTTTGATTCTTTCGAAAAAAATGGATATTTCCAACTATCTTGATTATCTTGATCAAAGGATTGAAAAAACAAACGATGAGATTTTGAAAACAAGGCTTAAAAGTTATAAAGAGTTTATTAAAAACATCGTCAAAAAAAATACAGTTTTGGAAAAAAGATTTTTTTTTGTTATTCCTTTTTCTCCTTTGGAACTTGGGATAAGTGGAGTAAATACTTCTTACTTAAAAAAAGATTATGTTTTGAGTCGGGCAAAAACCTCTTTATATCCAAAACGTGATCATCTGCTTCGACTTTTGGCAAAAATCGGTCTTTCGGGCAAAGTCCTTCAAAAGCAAGAACTAACCGAACTTTTTTATAATTTATATAATCCTTCGCCAACGGGTCGACCATTGGCCCCGGTTGAAAGTTATACCGATGTGGTTTTAGTAAGCACATAAAACCTATGTTTGGCTTTTTTAATCAACCAAAAAAAACTAATGAAGAAAAAACAGAAACAGTAGCTTCATTTTTAGCCAAAGGCTCAGTTTCGATAAAAGATATTATCGCCCCCTCATTTATTGAGGTTGATTTTAATCATTTAAAGATTGATGATCGGTATTATCGAACTTTATATGTAGTTGGCTACCCCCGTTATGTTTCGGCCAACTGGCTTTATCCTCTTATTACCTTTGATCATCCTCTTTATATTTCCATGTATATTTACCCAACTGAGACCAAAGGTGTTTTGGAAGATTTAAAAAGAAAAATCGCTGAGATGGAGGCAACGATTGAAAATGATATAAAAGCAGGAAAAGTGGTTGACCCCTCACTTCAAGTGGCTTTGGATGATGCTTTGGCGCTTCAGGCAGAGCTAGCCAAGGGAGCGGAGCGTTTTTTCCAGTTTGGCCTTTATATTACCATTCCAGCCGAAACCAAAGAAGAGTTGGATCAAATTACCAAGCAGGTTGATTCAGTTTTATCCTCAATGCTTATTATTGCCAAACAAGCCACTTTACAGATGGAAGAAGGTTTTAAGTCAACTTTGCCTATGTTTTACGATAAGCTTGAGGTTTGGCGCAATATGGATACCACTTCTTTGGCTTTGGCTTTTCCTTTTGCCACCGCTTCTTTGACAAGAAATGAGGGGATTTTGTATGGGATTAATCAACATGATGGGTCTTTAATTATTTTTGATCGGTTTACTTTGGAAAACGCCAATTCAGTTATCTTGGGAAAGTCTGGTGGCGGAAAAAGTTTTTTGGTGAAACTTGAGTCTTTGCGGCTTTTGATGATGGGGGTTGAGATAATAATCATCGATCCGGAAAACGAGTATCAAAAACTCGCCTCATCGGTTGGGGGAGAGTTTGTCGTTTTTTCACCGGTAAGTCCCTACAAAATTAATCCTTTTGATTTGGCGATTACTGAGACAACTGCCGATGAGCTTTCCAATAAAATTTTAGATCTTCACTCTTTGATGCGGGTGATTATGGGGGATCTTACTCCCTCACAAGATGCCCTTCTTGATAAGGCTTTAGTTCTTGCTTACCAAGAAAAAGGGATTACCCAAGATCCAGAGACCTTTAAAAATGAGCCACCGCTTCTTGAAGATTTATACAAAGTGTTTTTGGGGATGGAAACACCTGAAGCAAAAGAGTTAGCTGACAGACTTGAAAAATTTGTTCGAGGATCAGCGGCTGGGATTTTCAACGCCCACTCCAATTTTGATATTAAAAATCATCTAACTGTTTTTGGCATTCGTGATTTGGAGGAGAATCTTCGGCCAGTGGCGATGTATATTATTTTAGATTATGTTTGGAATCGGGTAAGAAAAGACAGAAAAAAAAGAATTTTGGTGGTTGATGAGGCGTGGTATTTAATCAAACACAAAGATTCAGCCGCTTACCTTCACTCCTTTGCCAAGCGGGCAAGAAAGTATCTTTTGGGATTGACGGTTATTACCCAAGATGTTGAAGACTTTTTATCAACCGATGAGGGAAAGGCAATTATTAACAACTCTTCTTTACAAATTATTTTAAAGCAGTCAACCGCCTCGGTTGAGAAAATTACCGAAACTTTTTATTTAACTGGGGGCGAAAAGCACTTTCTTTTATCAGCCGGGGTTGGGGAAGGGCTTTTTTTTGCTGGTCGTTCCCATGTTGGTTTTTATGTGATTGCTTCCCCCGAAGAGAGGGCTTTGATTGAATAAAAAAAATAACAAGGCGCCCAAAAAGGGCGCCTTATTTTTTTTAAAAATTATAAAAAATTTTACTTGACCATTCTTTTCAAGCTTTTTCCGGCGGTAAAACCTGGAGTTTTTGTGGCTGGGATTTGGATTTCGGCTCCAGTTTGCGGATTTCTTCCTTTTCTGGCAGCTCTTTTTCTTACCATAAAGGTGCCAAAGCCGGTAACAACGACTTTTTCACCGCGTTTTAAAGCATCGGTAATGGTTGAGAAGACAGCGGCAACGGCTTCTTTGGCGGCTTTGGCGGTTAATCCTGCTTTTTTGGCCACTTGAGCGACTAAATCGGCCTTAGTCATATTTTTTCACCCCCTTTCCTTTTGCTTTAAACTTTTAACAAGTTCTATTTTCAAAACGATAATAGCATATTAAGTTTTTTGCTTTCTGTCAAGCCATATTTAA
>JAPYWZ010000007.1 GCA_028276105.1 Microgenomates group bacterium
CAGTGGAAAAGAGAGTTCAAAAAGGAATTTTTTTATCATTTCAACAACCTTTATCTTTATCGGGTGTTAATGTTTTTCAGCTTCTTAGATTGGCTTTATCTGGGAAAAAAGATCCTTTGGCGTTAAAAAAAGAAATTGAGACTTTAGCCAAAAAGTTAAAAATAAAAAAAGAATTAATTGAAAGATCTTTAAACGATGGGGCATCGGGTGGCGAAAAGAAAAAGATGGAAGTGTTGCAGGCGGCAGTTTTGGAACCTAAATTTTTGATTTTTGATGAGGTTGATACAGGCGTTGATGTTGATGCTTTAAAAACAATTGCTTCATTTATCGCTGATTTTAAAAAAGGAAGAACAATCTTACTAATTACCCATTACAACCGAATTCTTCGCTATTTAAGACCCGATAAAGTTTTGGTGATGATTGATGGTGAGATAAAAAAAGTTGGTGATCATCAATTGGCGGAGGAGATTGAGAGAAATGGTTATTTAAAATAAAAAATAAAATATAAAAATGAAAAATGACAATGAAAAAATAAAAAAAGGAATAATTAAAGAAATTTAAAAAAATTTTTAATTTATTTTAAAATGGATAATCTAACCTTTGACTACCGGTATGGATTTAGGGTAAAAGAAAACTATGTTTTTAAATCAAGAAAGGGATTGGATAGAAAGTTGGTTGCGGAAATTTCTTATCTTAAAAAAGAACCAAAATGGATGACTAAACTTCGTCTTGAGGCTTATGATAATTTTGTGAAAAAAGAAATGCCCTCTTGGGGTGTGGATTTATCGGCTATTAACTTTGATGATATTTATTATTACATAAAACCAACCGAAAAACCGGCTTCCTCTTGGCAAAATCTACCAGAAGAGATAAAAGAAACTTATGATAAAATTGGCGTCCCCCAAGCAGAACGAGATTTTTTAGCCGGAGTTTCGGCTCAGTATGAGAGTGAGGTAGTTTACAAAAGTATTAAAAAAGAACTAAGTAAACAGGGAGTAATTTTTTTAGATATGGATTCCGGACTAAGAGAGTATCCAGAAATTGTCAAAGAATATTTTGGGAAAATTGTTCCTTCTTCTGATAACAAATTTGCTGCTTTAAATACCGCAGTTTGGTCGGGTGGCTCTTTTTTATATGTGCCAAAAGGAGTAAAAGTTGCCTTACCGCTTCAAGCTTATTTTCGAATCAATGCTGAAGCGTTTGGTCAGTTTGAAAGGACTTTAATTATTGCTGAGGAAGGAAGTTATGTTCATTACATCGAGGGCTGTACCGCTCCCATTTATACCACTTCATCACTTCATGCCGCGGTGGTTGAGATTTTTGTCAAAAAAGGTGCAAGAGTTCGCTACACCACAGTTCAAAATTGGAGTCATAATGTTTATAATTTGGTGACTAAAAGAGCCAAAGTTGAGGAGCAAGGGGTGATGGAGTGGGTTGATTGTAATATCGGAAGTTATGTGACCATGAAATATCCTTCCTGTATTTTAGCCGGAGAAGGAGCGCGGGGTGAAGTTTTATCAATTGCTTATGCTTCAAAAAATCAACATCAAGACGCTGGTGCAAAAATGATTCATTTGGCTCCGAATACTTCATCCCGCATTATTTCTAAATCAATTTCAAAAAGCGGGGGAAGGACATCTTATCGCGGTTTAGTTTATGTTTCACCAATGGCTAAAAATAGTAAAGTTTATGTCTCTTGTGATGCTTTAATTTTAGATGAATTATCAAGAAGCGATACTTATCCAACAATGAAAATCAAAAACAAAGATGTGGAGGTACAACACGAGGCAACAGTTGAGAAAATTGGTGAAGAAAAACTTTTTTATTTACAATCGCGAGGGATTAAAAAAGGGGAGGCTGAGGGGCTTTTAGTCAATGGTTTTATTGAGCCAGTGACCAAAGAAATACCTTTGGAATATACGGTTGAGCTTAATCGACTGATTAATTTAGAGATGAGTGGGAGTGTTGGTTAAAAATTCAAAATTCAAAAATCAAAATGCAAAATGACAATGCAAAATTCAAAATTAATTAATTTAAATAAAGAGAAAAAAGAAACTTTAATATTTAATAAACCAGGTGATTATGTGGTTTTTTTTGAAAATTTGTCTGGCGAGTTTAATTTTAGAATTGAGGCAGAAAATGTTAACTTAGAAATTTATGGATTATATGTTGGAAAAGGAAATGATCAATTTACCATAAAAACCACTCAGCATCATATTGCTCCAAACTCTTCATCAAATCTTTTGGTCAAAGGCGTTTTTTTTGATCAAGCAAAATTTTTTTATCGAGGGTTGGTTCGGATTGAAAAAGGGGCTCAAAAATCGCATGCTTACCAAAAAAATCAAAATCTTGTCTTATCATCAAATGTTGATATTGATTCAAAACCAGATCTTGAGATTTTAGCCAATGATGTTTTTTGTACTCATGGTTCAACTACTGGTTATTTAAATGAGGAGCAAATTTTTTATCTAAAATCAAGAGGATTAAAAGAAAGTCAGGCAAAAAATTTGTTGATTGAGGGGTTTGTGGGAGAGATAAAGGAGAAGTTAAAAATAAAAAATTACAATTTATAATTTAAAAATATATGATCAATGTCTTAAAAATAAAAAAAGATTTTCCGATTTTTGAAAATAATCCATCTTTAGTTTATCTTGACTCAACCGCTACTTCTTTAAAACCAAGACCGGTAATTGAAAAGCTAGTTGAATATTATTCAAAATACTCAGCCAATATTTTTCGGGGAGTTTACTCTTTATCAGAAAAAGCCACAAAAGAGTACGAAAAAACAAGAGAAAAAATAGCCAAATTTATCAATGGAAAAAAAGAAGAAATAATTTTTACCAGAAATACAACGGAAGGTTTAAATCTTTTAGCCTACAGTTTAGGAAGAAAAATAATTGAAAAAAACGATGAGATTGTGACAACGATTATGGAGCATCATTCCAATTTTGTGCCATGGCAGATTTTAGCTCAAGAGAGTGGGGCGGTTTTTAAGGTGATTAATATTAATCAGAGTGGGGATTTGGATTTATATTGTAAAAATATCAAAATTAAAAAATCAAAATGCAAAATGACAATGCAAAATTCAAAATTAATTAATTTAAATAATATAATCACAAAAAAAACAAAAATATTAACATTAACTTATATCTCCAATGTTTTGGGGACGGTTAATCCGATAAAAGAGATTGTTATGGTGGCAAAAAAAATCAACCCCAAAGTTATTGTTATCGTTGATGCGGCGCAAGCGGCTCCTCATAAAAAAATTGATGTTTTGGATTTGGGAGTTGATTTTTTAGCTTTTTCTTCTCATAAAATGCTTGGACCAACAGGGGTGGGGGTTTTGTGGGGAAAGTATGATTTACTTTGTGAGATGTTTCCTTTTAATTTTGGGGGGGAGATGATTGCTGAGGTTTTTTTGGATAAAACTTTTTTTAAAGATCCACCTTATAAGTTTGAAGCAGGAACACCGGCGATTGCTGAGGTGATTGCCCTTTCTGAGGCAGTTTCTTATTTAGAAAAAATTGGTTTGGAAAAAATTGAAGCTTACGAAAAAGAGTTAGTTCAATTGGCTTATCAAAGATTAAAAGAAGAGTTTGGTAAAAACATAAAAATTTTAGGTGAAGGCAATATCAAAGAAAGAAGCGGGATTTTGGCGTTTAATTTTTATAATCTTCATCCTCATGATGTGGCGCAAATTTTATCGGAAAAAAATATCTGTCTTCGTTCTGGTCATCATTGCGCTCAACCATTACATCAGTTTTTGGGTGTCTCATCAAGCTGTCGAGCAAGTTTTTATTTTTATAACGACAAAGATGATGTTGAAAAATTAGTTGAAGGATTAAAAGAAGTGAAAATAAAATTTAAACTTTAAAATGCAAATCTCAAAATTACAATGTAAAATTCAAAATGATTTTAAATTAAAAAATTATTAATTTTTAATTTTTAATTTTCATTTTGAGATTTGAATTTTGAATTTTGCATTTTTTTTATGTTCAATATTTATACTGAGATTATTTTGGATCATTATCAACATCCAAGAAATTTTGGAGAAATTAAGAATCCTACCAAAAAAGTTGAGGTGGCCAATCCTTTATGTGGTGATAAAATCAAAATGATGATTGTTTTTGATAAGGAAAAAGTGACTGAGGTAAAATTTACTGGCGTTGGTTGTGCTATTTCTACCGCTTCTGCCTCAATGTTAACCGAATATATCAAAGGAAAAACAAAGGAACAATTGAAAAAAATCGACAAAAATTTTATTATTAAAATGTTGGGGGTGAGTTTAGGGGTTAATCGAATTAAATGCGCTCTATTATCGCTTGAAGCTTTAAAAAAATTGTTATAAATTTTTAAGTTTAAAATTTATGGATAATCAACAACTGAAAGATCCAAATAATCCATCCGGACCAGTACAAACGAAGGGAAAGTATAAAGTCTGGGTTGATCGAAATCTTTGTATTGGAGCCGCCACCTGTGTTGCTGTTTCTCCAAAAAGTTTTCAACTGGACAACGAAGCCAAAGCGGTAATTGTTAGAACAATTGATGAGGAAGAATTGGAAAATATTATCGAGGCAGCCAAAGCTTGTCCGGTTGCCGCCATTTTTATCGAAGATGAAAAAGGTAATCGAATCTTTCCAAAATAATTTATAAAATTAATAAATTTTTTTTATGACTTTTACTTGGAAAATTGGGGGTGAAGCGGGATTTGGGATAATGACGACTGGTCTTTTATTTTCAAAAATCGCCAGTCGATTGGGTTATTACATTTTAGACTATGTTGAGTATCCCTCTTTAGTTCGCGGTGGTCATAATGCTTATGAAGTTTGTGTTTCTGATAAGGAGGTAACCGCTTTGAAAAAGGATATTGATGTTTTGGTTTGCCTAAATGAGGAAACTTTTTACAAACACAAAAACCGATTAACTTCTCAAAGTTTAGTTTTGTATGACAAAGAAGAGTTTGATTTTAACGATAATTTTAAGAAAGTAGATGTTCCTTTTAAAAAAATATTAACCGACTTAAAAGGACAAACAGTGATGAAAAATACCATCGCTTTGGGTGCAAGTATTTCCATTTTGGGAGGAAAGATTGAAGTTCTTTTAGATTTAATCGCCGAGCAATTTAAAAAAAAAGGAGATGAGATAGTAAGATTTAATCAACAGTTTGCTATTGCTGGGTATGAAGAAGTAAAGAAAAACTATTCATTTTTAATAAAAAATTTTTTAATTGAAAAAGAAGAAAAAAAAGAAAAATTGGTTGTAAGTGGCAATGAAGCATTCTCTTTGGGAGCAGTTTTGGCTGATTGTCGATTATATGCCGCTTATCCAATGACTCCTTCTTCATCAGTTCTTCATACCTTAGCTTCTTGGCAAGAAAAAACCGGGATTATTGTTCGCCATGCTGAGGATGAGATAGCGGTGATAAATACGGCACTGGGCGCCTCATTTGCTGGGGTAAGAGCCGCGGTTGGGACATCTGGCGGTGGGTTTTCCTTAATGGTTGAAAGTCTTTCTTTTGCCGGCGTTGCCGAAATCCCAGTGGTGGTTTTTTTAGCCCAGCGGCCTGGCCCAGCAACCGGAATGCCAACTTGGACGGAACAAGGCGATCTTTTATTTGCCGTATTTTCCGGTCATGGCGAGTTTCCCAAAATAGTTTTGGCCCCAGGTGATCAAAAAGAGATGATCAAGTTGACACTAAAGGCTTTTAATTTAGCTGATATTTATCAAACACCAGTCATTGTTGTTTCTGATATGTATTTATCTGAAGGGCATAAAAGTGTTGAAAGAGACTGGGTTGATAAAATAGTAAGGGAGTATCAAATCAGGAGGGGAAAAATTAACTTAAGTTACAAAGAAAATTCTCAAAAGTTAGAGATTTTTTTAAGATACAAAATCACCGAAGATGGCATCTCAGAAAAAATTTTACCGGGAACACCGGGTTATTTTTATCAGGAAAATTCATATGAACATTTAGAAGATGGACACACAACTGAAGATTTTAAAGAAAGAACCAAACAGGTGGATAAAAGAAATAGAAAGATTGGGGCTTATTTAAGCCAAAATTTTCAATTACCTAATTTTTACGGGCAAAGTGATGCTTCAATTATCTTTATTTCTTGGGGGTCAACCAAGGGCGCGGTTTTGTTGGCTCAAAAAGAGTTGGAAAAAAAAGGAATAAAAACTGGATTTTATCATTTTAATCATATTTATCCTCTAGATAAAGAAAAAGTTTCTAAATTGCTAAAAAAAGATAATAAAAGATATCTTTTAGTAGAAAATAATGCTTTAGGACAATTTGGAAAGATTTTGGCGATGGAGACAGGATTGGACTTTGAGGAAAAAATTTTACGATACGATGGTCGACCAATAACGGTTGAGGAGATTATAGAAAAGATATAATTATTATTATTTTTATAAAATTTTTAAAACTATGGCTTCCATTCAAGATTTTAGCGGTTATCAACCAACTTGGTGTCCGGGGTGTGGTAATTGGGGGATTGGAATGGCGATAAAAAAAGCGTTGGTTGAATTAAACTACTCACCCGATCAGGTAGTGGTTGTTTTTGGCATTGGCTGCTCTGGAAATATGAATGATTTTTTAAATGCTTATGGCCTTCATTCTTTACATGGAAGAGCCCTCCCCAATGCCATTGGTATCAAATTAGCTAATCATAAATTACCGGTACTTGCGGTTGTTGGTGATGGTGATTGTTATGGTGAGGGAGGGAATCATTTTATTCATGCTTGTCGTGGTAATCATGATATAACGGTTATTGTTCATGACAATCGCGTTTATGGGTTAACTACCGGTCAATCAGCTCCAACCGCCCCAAAAGGATACCGGTCAAAATCAACACCTTTGGGGCTTATTGAAGCCCCAGTTAATCCATTGGCTTTGGCGTTAACTTCGGGGGCAACTTTTGTTGCGCAAGGATTTGCTGGCGATCTTAATCATTTAGTTTTAATTTTAAAGGAGGCCATTACCCACAAAGGATTTTCTTTGGTTAATGTTTTACAGCCTTGTGTCACTTTTAATAAAGTCAATACCTATCAATACTATCTTCAGCGGGTTTATAAGTTAGAGAAGGATTATCAAAAAGATAATTTTAAACTGGCATTGGAGAAAGCCTTTGAGGTAAATGAAGAAAAATTTCCTTTAGGAGTGATTTATCAAGTAAAAAGACCCTGTTATCATGAAAGTTTGCCTCAAATTTCTTCTTTACCTTTAGTTGAAAAAAAACGGTTTTTGGAGTATGATAGTTTAATCAAAGAGTTTATTTAAGCTTTGGGAGGAAAAAACAATCTAAAACCTTAAAGACTTGACAATTAGCAATTAATTTGGTATACTGCTAATTAATATGGTTTTTCTACTTGGGGCGTCAGGACAATCAATTTATCCAGTGGTTCCCATTCGTGATGGAATAGTTTTTCCTCAAACAGAAAATTTCTTAGTTTTTGGTCGGCCAAAAAGTATTAATGCCCTAAACGTTTCTTTAAAAAAAGATAAGTTAGTGGTTATTCTTCTTCAAAAAAATAAAGATCAGGATGACCCAAAAAAAGAAGATCTTTATTCCGTTGGGGTTTTGGCAAAGATTGAAAAGACGGCAACAGGTGAACGAGGTGAATTAAATGCTTTAATTAAAGGAATAGAAAAGGTAAAAGTGATTGAATATATAAAAGAAGATTCTTATTTTGAGGCGAAGGTAGAAAAAATTGAGGAAAAAGTAGTTGAAGACGAAGAAACCGAAGCAATGGTACGTCATATTTCTTCTCAAATCAAAAAGATGATTAATTTGGGAAAGGCGATCGATTTTATCTTTTTAATGAATATTTTAAATATTACTAATAACTTAAGTTTTTCTTATCAGGTGGCGGCGATTTTAGATTTAAAACCCTTTGAGCGACAGCTTTTGCTTGAAGAAAATGATTTGAAAAAAAGATTATCCAAAGAAGTAGAGTTTGTTAACCGGGAACTTAAAATTTTAGAATTAGAGCAGACGATTAATTCTAAAACACAAAAGAAATTTGAAGAAGGAGTAAAAGAGACATTTTTACGAGAAAAAATGAGAACGATTGAAGAAGAGTTAGGGGAAAAAGGCGAAGGAAAAGAGGTTGATGAGTATCGTCAAAAAATTAAAAAAGCCAAGATGCCAAAAGAGGTGGAAGAAAAAGCCTTAAAAGAATTAAAACGTCTTTCTCAAATGTCTCAATTTAATCCAGAGGCTTCTTATATTCGTACCTATTTAGATTGGTTAGTAGAACTGCCTTGGTCGGTTAGCTCGCCCAATAATGTTGATTTAAAACAAGCAGAAAAGATTTTAAATGAAGATCATTATGGTTTAAAAAAAATAAAAGAACGGATTTTGGAGTACTTGGCGGTAATGAAGTTAAGAAGTTTGAGGTTGAAAGAAGAGGAGGAAAAAGAAGAAAAGACAAAGAATGAAGCAAAAAACGAAAAAGGAACCGAGGAAAAAAAAGAGAAAAAAGAAAAAAAATCACCAACAATTTTGTGTTTTGTGGGTCCTCCAGGCGTTGGAAAAACGTCTTTAGGGCGCTCAATTGCTAGGGCTTTGGGAAGAAAGTTTGTTAAAATGTCTTTGGGGGGGATTCGCGATGAGGCGGAAATTAGAGGTCACAGACGGACTTATGTTGGGGCATTACCAGGAAGAATTATTCAAGGAATAAAACAAGCAGGAACAAAAAATCCAGTGTTTATGCTTGATGAGATTGATAAGGTTGGGCGCGATTATCGGGGTGATCCATCAGCGGCTTTACTGGAAGCGTTGGATCCGGAACAAAACCATGCTTTTTCCGATCATTATTTGGAAGTCGACTTTGATTTGTCAGAAGTCTTTTTTATTACAACAGCCAATATTTTAGATACCATTCCCGAGGCCTTACTTGACCGGTTGGAGATTATTCATTTTCCGGGTTATACTGAAGATGAAAAATTTCATATTGCCAAAAAACATCTTATTCCCAAACAAAAAGAGGCACATCATCTTTTAGACAATCAAGCGGAAATTACCGATGAGGCAATAAGGGTAATTATTCGCCGCTACACTCGAGAAGCAGGGGTAAGAGAATTGGAAAGACAAATTGCCACCATCTTTCGCAAGATAGCCCGAGAAATTGTTGAGGGAAAGATTACAAAAAAAACGGTTGATGTGGCCGATCTTTCTTCTTATCTTGGGCCATATAAGTATTCATCTCAGATGATTGAAGATAAAAATAGGATTGGGATTGCCACCGGCCTTGCTTGGACGCAGGCTGGTGGAGATATTCTTTTTATTGAGGTGGCGGTAATGCCAGGAAAAGGAGGGTTGACTTTGACTGGTCAGTTGGGGGAGGTGATGAAAGAATCATGCCAGGCGGCTTTGTCTTATATTCGAAGTCGCTTTGATCTTTTTGGACTAAAGAAAAATTTTTTTAACTCCATTGATATCCATGTTCATGTGCCTGAGGGGGCGGTTCCCAAAGATGGGCCATCAGCGGGGATTGCAATAACAACAGCAATGGTTTCTTCCTTAACTAAAATTCCTGTTAAGAAAGAAGTGGCAATGACGGGCGAGATAACCCTTCGGGGAAGGGTTTTAGAAATTGGTGGGGTTAAAGAAAAAGTGATTGCCGCTCATCGAGCCGGCATTAAAACAGTGATTATGCCTAAAGAAAATAAAAAAGATTTAGAAGACATCCCCGACTATGTTCTTAAAGATCTAAACTTCCATTTTGTCACCCATATGGATGAGGTTTGGCCGGTGGCTTTGGCTTTTACTAAGAAAAAGACTTTACCTTTTTTGTCGATGATTCAAGGAAAACCCGCTTCCGCTTTTCTTCATTTAAAAAAAGAAAAAGAAGAAGAGTTAAAAAACTAATTGGCGTTTGATTTTTAAAATCAATTCTCGGACTGGGAAAACTAAAGAATAAAGTTTGTAAAAAAAAGGATCGATAATTAAATCAAAACTACCAACCATCTGCAAAAATTTTCCATTGTATCCTTTTTTAAATCGGGTAAAGCCGGCCCATGGATGATTGGGGGAATAATTTGGAGGAAGGCTGCCCCACATGTCAAACTTTTTTGCCCCCATTTTTTTTGAAAATTTTATTGCTTCCCACATTAAAAGATTGGCTCCCATAAAATTGCGAAATTTTTCTGAAGAGCCACCATAGGGATAATAACCAACCTCTTTGTAAACCCAAATTTGATAGGCGGCTAAGGGTTCGTTTTGATAATAGGCGATTAAAATATGAGCGATTTTTTCTTTTAATGTTTCCCAAACAATTTGATGATATTGGTAGTTGTGGCCAAAATATTTTTGGCGGCGACAGGTATCAAAATAAAGTTTGGCAAAAATTTTAAACCCTTTTTCATTGGATTCTTCTTTAACAATTACCCCCTTTTTTTGCGCCAAACGGATATTGTAGCGGGTTTTTGGATGAAAAGACTTTAAAAGTTCGTCTTCTGATTTAGTAAGATCTACTATCTGGGTCCAAGAAGGAAAAAGCGGATGAGAGGAGAGAACTAATTTTTTGTTTTTGATTTTTGATTTTTCCTCATAGGGCTCGATTTTTATAAAAATAAGATTATTTTTTTTGCCAAAGTGGTAAAGAAAGTCTAAAACTTCATCTGAAGGAAAAAAAGAACGAGGAAGATAGCCGATTTTTTTGTGAAAAAAAGGAAGGGGATGAAGGGTTAGTTGAAAGACGTTTTTAATTTTTTTATCTTTTATTTCTGCCACTCTTAAGATTTCTGTCCCCATCTTTTTTCTTGCTTCTCCCCAAAACCAAGACTGCAAAGGATGGTTGGCTTTTTCCTCCCAAAGATTTTTAAAAGAGTTATCCTCAATTACTTTTAGCATTAGCGGCTTCTTTTATCACTTTTAATGTTTGGTAACCACACTTTTCCCAAGAAAAAAGTTTTATTCTTTCTTTCCCCTTTTTGATTAATTCTTTTCTTAATTTAGGATCGGCTTTTAATTTAATTAGTTTTTCGGTAAGATCATTAACATTTTGGGGATCAAAATATAAACAAGCATCACCGCCCACTTCGGGTAAACTTGAAGAAAAGGAAGCAACAACAGGACAAGAAAAATGCATTGCCTCAAGAAGAGGTAAACCAAACCCCTCATAAAATGAGGGAATAACTAAACAGAAAGCATTTTGATAAAGAAAAACCAGTTGGTGATCAGTGACATAATCGGTAAAAAAAACCTTATCCTCTATTCCCAAATTTTCTACTTCTTCAAAGATTTTTTCATAAAGCCATCCTTTTTTTCCCGCGATAATAAGGTTAAATTCAGGGTAGATTTGATTGAATTTATAAAAAGCCCGGATAAGATTTAAAAGATTTTTTCGCGGTTGAAGGGTACCGATGTAAAGAATATAAGAAGAAAAGCTTTTTTCTTTAAAAGCGGTAGCCTTTATCCCTTGATAACGATTAAAACCATTGTAGATGACTTCAATTTTTTTTGGGGGGACTTTGTAGATATTGATTAAATCTTTTTTTGTCGAGTAAGAAACGGCAATGATTTTTTTGGCTTTTTTAACCGTGTAAGCAGTCCAGTTTTTTAGTTTAAAAAGATCTTTTTTTAAAAAATCTTGCGGATAGTAGATGTAAGATAAATCGTGAATGGTAACCACTAAAGGTACTGGGCAAAAACGTGGACCGTAATGAGCGGGGGAGAAAAAAACGTCGATATCTTTTTTTAAAAGACGAAAAGGAAGAGCAAACTGCGTCCAAAGAAATTTTGGAGAAACAACTTCATAGACAAAATACTTTGACTCTTTGGGCAAATGGGGAAGAGGTTTTTCTTTAAGAAAGATTTTAAATTGAAGCAAAGAAGAAGCTTGTTTTTTAAAATAGTTTAAAAGATTAAGAGTATAGATTGAAACGCCAACTTGTTGTAAGACATTGGCTTCATTACCATCAACTCCGATTATCATATTTATATTATTATATCATTTCTTCGTAAATCTTCTCTAATTTTTGAGCAATCACCGACCAATGATAATGATTTTTAATTAATTGATAGGCATTTTTTTGAATTTTTTGATAGAGATTTTTATTGGTAAGAAGAAGTTTTATCTTTTTTACAAAA
>JAPYWZ010000122.1 GCA_028276105.1 Microgenomates group bacterium
AATACTTGTTCCTCAACTAAACCAAAAACAATTTCTTCTGTACTTTGGCGGTTAAATAAATTCCCTCCAATCTGATCAACTACTCGGACAAAAGTAGCAAACGGTTTGTTTTTATCTTCATCAGTCGGTTGAAAAGTTGTTTGCTCAATCAAATGTTTTATCAAAGGTAAATATCGTTTCTTTTTCTCCTCATCTAAACCGCTTTTTTCAATAATTTCCCTCGCAATTTGAATACTTCTTTCCTCCGCTCCTTTTACTGTATAACCATCTAAATAATTTAGTTGTAAATTTCCTTTTTCATCAACTTTTACACCATAAGCGATATTTCCCAAATCATGCATAGAAAAAGCAAGACAAACAACTTCTAAAAATTCACTTTCGGTTATTTTAGCATTTTGATTTTCCTTATTCCACTTTTGAAGGTCATCTCTTAAATCTAAAGGATCAATTCCTTCAATAAAAGCTTTATTTATCAATCGAGTGGCTGCCTCAATTGTTGCTTGAATATGATTTTCATTGTGATAAGAAGAAAAGTGTCTATTTTCCTCTTTCCATCTTCTATCAAATTCTTTATGAAAATTAAGACTTAATTGAATTATTTTTTCTGCTTTGGAACTTATTTCTCCTCTATCACCTTGCTTTTCTGGTAAAACTCTATAAACTGATTGTGTTTCTTGGTTTGGATCCATAAAAAAATATTAAACTAATTTTAAAATCTCCTCTGGTTTTTTTACCAGATAATCAACTTTTATTTTTGTCAATCCTCTCTCCCCCGCCACTCCCCACAAAACCCCAATCATTTTAATTTTGGCTTTTTGACAAGCCAAAACATCCCGAATTTCATCGGCCACATAATAAACTTCATCATTTTTTAGTCTTTCTTTTTTTAAAATATTTATCAAATCCTTATCTTTTCCTAAAAGATTTCCACCCACATAAACATTTTCAAAATACTGACTAATTTTTTCCTTTTCCAAAAACTTGACAATATTTTTTTTTAAATTTGAAGAATAAATATAAATTTTTATTCCTTTCTTTTTTAATTCTTTTAAAAGTTTTTTTATCCCGGGAAAAATTTTTATTTTATCAATCTCTTTAAAAAGAGCTTTTTGTGATTGTTTTATTTCCCATAAAATAAAAGGCACTTTAAACCAAGAGATTTTAAACTCCTTCATCAATTTTTGAGGAGAAAGTTGAGAAATTTTTTCAATTAATTCATCTTTTTCTTTTTTGATCCGATACTTTTTTGAAAGCTGAACAATTTTTTCAAAAGTAAAAGGCAAAGTATCGGCAATTGTCCCATCAAAGTCAAAAATTACTGCTTTTATTTTTTTTACCATAAATAAAGATTATATCAATAATATTTAATAGATAAGTTATAATATAAATAATGAACGAAACATTAAGTCAAAAAGAAACACTCCATCAATCATCTCAAGAAAATCTAAACTTTGACAATATCGAAATTTTACATCAAGCAAACGAACAAACTTTAAGATACAATCAATTTTTTAACCCTCAAAATCCCGCCACTATTTTAAGATTTATTCAAATAAAAGATTACTTTCAAAAACCCTTAGAAGAACAAAAACCACCATCCCCCTTATCTTTTCAACCACAAAACTTAGAAGATCTTACTCCTTATGAGCTTGTTTCTTATCTTAAAAATTCAGGTTTAGGTAAAGAAGAAATTGATAAAGTTTTAGATGGTTGGATTGCCAAAAGAGCTTTAGATGTATATATAATTCGAATGCAAGGATTAAGCTTTTCTGAAAAAAAATTTTCTCCTCTTACCAAAGACCATCAAGCCCAAGCTCTTTTTGATGAGATAGAAGAATTTAAAATCAATCAAGAAAACAATCCTGCCGATCCTCTTCAAGCCCTTACTGACTGGGATTTTTACTATCGTTTAGCCAAACAAGTTACTGAAGCAGAAAAACAAGAAGATCTTGAAACTATTTCTAATCGTGCCCAATTTATAAAAAATGAAGAAGCTAGACAAAAATTACAATCAATTATCCAAGAAAGACTCTCACCTCAATCACCCCCATTAAAAGAAACTCCAACAAAAAAATCAAGAGAGGCAAGAAAAAAAGAATATAAAGAAACTTTAGAGCAAGTTTTAGAATATTTAAGATATGTTTATCCATCAAAAAGTTGGTTAAAAAGAATTCCTGAAGAAGTAATAAAAATATTAAACTCTGCTCGCGAATCAGATCTAACTCCATTTGTCCAAGCTCATATTTTAGCCGAATTATTTTGGATGATAAGACTTAATCGTCATATTCCAGAAAGCTTAATCAAAGACTATCCTGGCCTTATAAGACAGGCAATTCAAAACTTTGAGAAAAAATATCTTGATCGCTCTTTACATACTGAAGTCGCTGGTTTTTGGCTGGAAAAAGATTTAATAATACCACAATTAACCATCAACAGTGAAAATCCAGAATCTCTAATCCAAAAAATTGTTCCAACTCTGATTAGTACTTTAAATCAAACCGAA
>JAPYWZ010000009.1 GCA_028276105.1 Microgenomates group bacterium
AAAAAGACAACGTTACGGTTACCTCTCCTTTTATTTCCTTTCTTTCTTTTAAGCTTTTTAAAACCTCACTTATTCTACCTCTTATAAACTCCTCAAAAACCTTGGTCATTTCTCGGGCGATTGAGATTTGGGTATTTTGGCTTATTTGATAAATAATCTCTAAAGTCTCAATTATTCTTTTGGGTGATTCAAAAAAAATAATCGTTGGTTTTTCTTTTTGGATTTTAAAATTAAAAAGTTCTTTAAAAATCTTTCTTTTTTCACTTGGTTTTTTTGGTAAAAAACCAAAAAACAAAAATGGTTGGGGTGGAAGCCCTGAAGTTATCAATGCCGTTAAAATCGATGAGGGACCAGGAATTGGGACAATCTTTATGCCTTTTTTTATCACTTGTTTGACTAAAAAAAATCCAGGATCAGAGATAACTGGTGTTCCAGCATCAGATATCAAAGCCAAATTTTTTCCCGAAAAAATTTTTTCTAAAATGTAAGGAACAATTTGTAATTGATTTTCATCAGATAAATGAATTAATGGTTTTTTAATTTGATAATGAAAAAGTAAAATTTTTGCTTTATCGGTTGACTCGCAAACTATCCCATCAACTTCTTTTAAAATTTTTATTGCCCGAAAAGTAATATCTTCTAAATTACCAATTGGGGTTGAGATAAGATAAAGATTGCCTTTCATAGTTTAAATTTTTAAAGGAGCAAAATTTAAATTGGGAATTAATTTAAAATGTTTTTGGTTTTTAGTTAAAAGGGGCGCTTCTAAATAAAAAGAGGTTGCAGCAATAATAATATCACCAACACCTATTTTTTTATAAAGATTATATCTTCTATTCAAATAAGCAGCAACTTTGGCAATTTCTGAATTAACCTCTTGAATTTTAAAGAAAGAAAAAAGAAGATCGGCTTTTTCTGAAAAATCTTTATTCTCCAGTTGTTTAGCCGAATAATACTCAAAAACAGTAATGGTTGAAACAACAAGGATTTTTTTTGTTTGAAAGTATTTTTTTAAAAGCGGGTCTTTCCCTTTGTCATAATCAATAATGACATTGGTATCAACAAGAACAGAATTACCATCCATATTTTTTTGGATCATTAGCTTTTTTTTCTTTTTTTATAACTTTTTTATCCTCGTAAGGAAAATAAACTTTTTTGCCGGCCAATCGTCCATAAAATTTATCTAAAACTTCATCCACATCTTCAATCACCGGCTTTTCACCGGGAAAGATTTTGGCAACAATTCGATTTCTTTTTTTAATCATCACTTCTCCATTGTAAACATTTACCCAATTTAAAAGTTCAAACCATTTATTTCTTGCCTCCGTTGCCGAAACGATTTTGATGTTTGCCATATATGTACATTTTAGCCATTTTGAACATTATTGTCAAATGAAAAAGTTTTTTTTATAATATCAGCATGAAAATCTCCATCATCACTCTTTTTCCCAAAATGATTGACTCTTTTTTTGAAGAAAGTATTGTTAAAAAAGCCAAAGAAAAAGGATTGATTGAGATAGAATTTGTAAATCTTCGCGATTTTGGTTTGGATTCGTATGGGACGGTTGATGATAAACCTTATGGAGGAGGAGCGGGGATGGTACTTAGAGTTGATGTTTTGTATAAGGCTTTAAAACAAATAAAAAATAAAAATGAAAAAATAAAAATGACAATGAAAAATGAAAAAATTGTTTTAACTTCTCCAAAAGGAAAAATATTTAATCAAGAAAAGGCAAAAGAATATGCAAAATTAGATCATTTAGTTATTATCTGTGGCCATTATGAGGGAGTCGATGAGAGGGTTTTGAATTTTGTTGATGAGGAAGTGTCTTTGGGTGATTTTGTGATGACTGGAGGGGAGATTGCAGCGGCGACCATCACTGATGCTGTCTGTCGTCTGGTTCCTGGAGTTTTGAAAAAGGAAAAAGCAACAAAAATAGAAAGTTTCTTTGAGGTTTCTATCGATAAATTAATTGAGGTTGTTGGTGAAGATAGGATTTTAAAAAAACTAAAAGAAAAGGGAGCAAAAAAAGTAAAACTTTTGGAATATCCTCAATATACAAGACCGGAGGATTTTTTAGGATTTAAAGTACCAAAGATTTTACTTTCTGGTAATCACAAAGAAATTGAAATCTGGCGATTGAAAAAAGCCTATGAGGAGACAAAGAAGAAAAGAAAAGATTTACTTAAATAATTGATAAGCTTTTCTTGCGTCATCAATAACGGTTTTATTAAAATCAAAAACAATCATTCCCTCTTTATTTTGCTTTAAATTTTTCAAACAACCATAAAAAGGCAGACATACTTGGGTGCGGCCGGCCAAAACATCAAAATCATAGATACTTTCTTTCCTTCAAATCCAAAAGGAACCAGTTTTTGTTTTCTATAGGTGAGAATAATTTTTCCGTTTTTATTAATAAAAAAAGTGTAGTTATTTTCTTAATTTCTTTATCGGAATAATAATCAAGCGGACCAAACCAAAAATCTTCAGGAAAACAAATAATTTGGGAGTTTTGTTTTTTTTGCTTTCTTAATAAAATCAATCACTCGCCTTGAAATTACCAAAAAACTCTGTCTTATTTTTGTCTCAAACTGAACTAGGGCGATTTTCATGCAGCTCATTATAACAAGCTAATTTTTATATATTTTTTATAATTTTTTAAATCGCGTCAAATCAAGAAAAAGATAGGCTTGACAAAGTTTAAAATCTTTCTTGAAATCGGTTTAAATTTTTGTTACAAATTTAATTATGAAAAACAAAAAGGGTAACATTCTTCTTTTAGTTATTTTGTTAGGTTTATTAACTTTTTCCACTGCTTCTTATGTTGGGGTAAAATACTTTAAAGAAAAAAAGGTGAAAAAAGTTTTAAATCAAAAAACAAACCAAAACTCTACTTCAACGCCATCAACTGTTGTTACTCCTTCTGTCGAACCAACATCCCCCAAAACTCCAACCCCCAATCTTTTACCAACTAAGGAAGAAAAAACCGAAACTGATTGGTTAACATACAAAAACTATTTAAATAAGTTTTTAATCAATTATCCAAAAGAGGCAAAAATTGAAAAAAGAGATGAGGCGGATATAATCGAAAATTCCAACTGTGTCCGAATTTATACGCAAAACTACTATGTTTTAATCGGTGGTGCCAATGAAGAAAATTATGATTGTTTTCGGACAGGCGTTGGCGCCAACTACGCTCAAGGACCAACAGAAACTGTGAATATTGGTGGTGGTGAATATAAGGTAACCGGAATGCATACTGAATCGGCTTCGGCTGGATATTATGAAGAGTTTTTTGCCGTACCAACCGTTGATAAAAGAGTAAGATTTGAATTTGGAATAAGCGTTAATGAAAAGTATGGTAGTATCAAAAAATCTGAGGCAAAAGCGATTTTAGCAAAAATTCTTAAATCTTATTCTCCAGCGGAGTAAAGAATTATTTATAAATCTCCCGTCGATGACCCACCCGTAAAATTAGGCATAATTAAAAAGGACTAGACTAGAATAGCATCTTTTGTACTAGTTAAAATGCTTGTTAAATCAGTCAAATTAAGTGATTATAAAATTAAAAAAATCCGAAACTAATAAAACCATTTTAACAAAAATTATCAAATCTTATTTTTCAAGTAGAAATAAAATAGGACAAAAAATAAAATAAAAATTAAGAAAAACAAAATTAAGACAGAAAGATATAATTTATTGTTTTTAACTTCCTTTTCCTTTGTTAAAACATTAGTTTGGGTATTGTTACCATTATCGAATCTATTACTGGTACTTGATAAATTTTTAGTTGGTGTTAATTTAGGTGTGATTTTAAATTCTTCAATTAACTTTAGTCCATTTTTATCGATATAAATTTTATTTTCTGAAAAAAAGTTCGATGTGGTTTTAGTAACTTTTACCGAAGTTTTGGGATCGATAAATTCTAAATAATACTCAAAAAAAGGCAGATTCTTTTTATCTATTTTTAAAAATCCATTATTATCACCCGTGGTTTGATAAAAAACTTTATCATTCATTTTCAACTTAATTAATACTTTTGCATAAGGAATAATTTTATTATTACTCTCATAAGCATAACCTTCAAGATAATTAAAAATCGGTTCAAAACTTGGTGTATTTTCAAAATCTATCTTAGTAAAATCGACATTATTATTTTTTATAATCGGCTTAGTTAAATCAACCTTCTCCACCACAATCAAAAGTTTCTCATAAGGAATAAAGCTTTTTTTTATATTAATAACAAAATTTCCAAATTTATCGGCATTGACACAATCAATAACTTTTTTACTTTCTTTTCCCACTAAACATACTTTTGCTTTTGGAAAAGTCACTTTCCCAGAATAATTAACAAAACTACCCATATCAACCTGCCTCAAACTTCCTTCTAATACTTCTGCTACTGCTTGAGTATATGGTAATCCTTTTGGGATAAGAGGGATGTCATGGTGAGTTGGGACTCCTTTTTTTTCCTCATAAACATCATCTTTTTTGTAAATATCAGAATAAATTTCTGAATAAGCTGAACTTAATTTACTTAAATCATTGGTAAAAATATGAGTTTGGGGAGGCTCAACGTCGATTTTATAAAATCCTTCTTTTTCAACCAAAATATTATAAACTCCTCTTAAATTAGTGATATCAAAATTATTTTCAAATTGTTGATTAACCGGCTTACCGGTATTTGCATCAATTAATGTTACCTTAATATCAGACATCGGCTCAAGAGAAACTGCATCAAAAACCCGACCATAAGGATCCCAAGAAATAGCTACACAGTCTTTTTCGGCCCCTTCTTTTTTTTCAAAACTAAACTCCACTGTTGACTGTTTCAACGAACTATCACTTCCTTGATCAACCCCTTTACCCGTTTCTTCATTGACGGGATTGGCTTCACCAATAGCATAAAAGGTATAATTAACATGGGGAATAAAATTACCAGCAACAACCGTATTAACTGGACCATAAGAGACTTTCCCCCCTTGAGCAGTTGGTCCAACAGCAAAAACATTGGTAAAAAGACTAAAAACATCTTTTAAATAATTTTTACTTTGACTAACAATCGAAGAAGTTATATCTTTACATCCTGGCTTTGCCTCAACACTTTTTGCTATTTTATCTCTTAATTTTTGAACTTTTTCTGGGTCATCACATTGAGCTGGTCTGACTTTAATATCTTTTTTATCACATTTTTCTAATATTTTACTATTCTCCTCTATTTCCTTATTGTTAGTATTACACTGCCAGATTTGACAACCACTTTTTGATAAACACTCTCCTGTCAATCGAATTGTCCCTGTCACGCTTTTCCAACCATCTTGTTTCACTTTCTCAGATTGAGCTTTTAAACAAGTACGAATATTGCCTTGATTAGCCATTTCTGAAAAAGAATCGTTTTCTCGAGCTAAAACAAAAAAAGGAAAGAAAAAAATAAAAAAGAAGACTAAAAATAAAATTAATTTTTTTTTAATAGCCATATTTTTTATAATAATCATTAAAAAATTAAATGTCAATTAATATTTGGTTCTATTTAAAAATTGGTTGATTTAATATATACCAATTTTCCTCTAGTTTACCAATTTTCTTATCTTTTTGTCATCCCGCCCTTCGCAAAAGTGGGAATCTATATAATTGACAATATTTTTAAAAGAACCAAATCCCACTTGACAAAAATATTTAAAAGTATTATTATCATACTATATGAAAAAATTAATCCGAACCACTATTACCGTTCCCGAAGACATTTATAAACAAACAAAAGTTAAAGCCTCTCTTGTTCAAGAAAGTTTTAGCGCTTATGTTACTGAAGCTCTTTATGAAAAAATAAATCAAATAATAGATGAACCATTAAAAAAAAGAGTTGATCCGAAAAAAACCCTTGGTGTTTTTTCCCTTGGTATTAAAAAAATTCCCTCAAGAAAAAAACTATATGAGACCCACCTTCAGCGGAAACTGGGGCGTTGATTCCAATATTATTATTTATGCCCTGGATCGAAAGTCGGTATTTTTTAAAAAAGCCGAGGCGTTTTTTAACCAAGCAAAAGGAATAAATTTTTATATCACCCAACAAAATCTTGTTGAAATTGAAAAAGTTATCATTGGTTTTTATAGAATCAAAAAAGAGACGGTTATCACCAATTTAGAAAGATTTTTATCTGCCTTTAATTTTTCTATTATTTCTCCTCTACCTACCACTCTTTCTTATTATCACAAGCTTCTTTTATTTTATCCCGCAAAAGATGCTTTTTTTGATTTGTATCTTGTGGCTACTTATCTTGATAATCAAATCAATAACTTTTTTACAGTTAACACTAAAGATTTTTTAACCATCAAAGAACTGCGCGTAGTTAATCCTTTTTCTTATTTTTAGTTATTTATTTATAAATCTCCCGTCGATGACCTACCCGTAAAATTACAATATTATTTTTATCAATATCAAAAATAATCCGGTAATTACCAACTCGAAAACGATAACTTCCAATAGCTGGATTAATTAATTTTTTTGCATATTTAAAAGGGGACAAAGAAAACTGCTCTAATTTTTTCTTTATTCGTTTTTTAGCCACCGGATCAAGTTTTTTAATGTCATCAAAAGCAGTTTTTGTGTAAACAAGTAAGTATTTCATTAATTAAATATTACCAAAAACCTGACTGTGAGTAAAAAAATTTCCCGTCTCGTACTCTTTTCTTGCTTTTTTAATACTTTTTAAATATTTTTTATTGGTTAAGGCTAAAAGATCTTCAAATAAATCAATGTTTACTAAAGCTGCTTTAATTTGATTTTTTTTTGCCACTAAAAGATAATCTCTTTTTTTAGCTATTTCCTTTAGAGTATCAGCTAAATTGTTTCTTAAAATAGTGGTGGTAATAACATTCATACATTTTAATTGTACAAAATAAGTGTTATTTTTGTCAATTTTAAACTTTTGGTTTTATCTGTCTTCTTTTGATTTTATTGATTGAATACATTATTCTTTTGTGAAGGTCGATATTTTTAATCCGGGCAAAACGAAGAATAGCAACCAGAATATCACCTAACTCCTGATCATATCGCTCATCTTTTTGGGCTGCTAAATTGCTTGGCTTTTTGCCATGAGCCGCCAAATAAGCACGCGCCATCTCACCAATTTCCTCAACTAAAGATAAAATCAAAATCGAACCAAACTCTTTTGACTCTTTCCATTGTTTATCAATATCCTCAAGTTTTTTATAGTAATATCCAAAAAGAGAGCGAATTTTCCTGGCTTTTTTTGGGATTTTCATAAATAGTATTTTAACATTTTTTTATCTTTTTTTTAAAAAAAGAAGCCGAACAAAGATAAAATATAAGGCAATAATAAAAAACATCATTAGGCTAAAATCTTGTTGTAAACCAAAATTGTTTTTCAAAAAATAATCAAAAAAAGTTGACTGCCGAGGAAAAAAGCTAATTTATAATCAAAAAAACCTCTAAATATTCTCTTAAGCTGATGATAAAAGTACTAATCATTTTTGTTGTTGACAAATTATTAAACTTTTGTTTTAATTTAACTATTACTAATTTTATAATAGTTAGCTTATGAAAGTCAATAAAATTTCTCCAAAAACATTTTCATCAAAAATTTTTCAGATGAAAGGAATTTCCAAAAAAACCGTTGAGGAGCATCTAAAACTTTATCAAGGCTACGTTAACAAATACAATGAAATCCAAGAAAAGTTGGCTGCCTTAACTGATGATGATTACTCAAAAGCCAATCAAGTTTACTCAATGATTCGCGAGCTTAAGACTGAGCTTTCTTTTGCTTGGGGAGGGGTAGTCAATCATGAAATTTACTTTGGCCATTTAGGAGGAAAAGGAGGTAAACCATCATCTAATTTGCTAAAACAAATTGAAAAAGATTTTGGCTCATTTGAAAACTATAAAAAAGATTTAAAAGCAACCGGGATGGCTGCCCGTGGTTGGGTCTGGACCGCATGGAATGAAAAAGAAGAGAAACTTTTTAATTATTTGGGTGATGCCCAAAATACTTTTCCAGTCTGGTACGCAAAACCGATTTTAGCTTTAGATACATATGAACATGCTTATTTTATTGACTATGGTGTCAATCGCGCTTCATATATTGATGCTTTTTTTGAGAACTTAGATTGGGAAGTAATTGAAAAAAATTTTGATAAAATAACCTCGTCTTGTCAATGTCCGTGTCAAGATGAGGAAGAATGTGAAGAATGTTAAAATAATTTTTTCTATCTTGTATTTTATCTTCTTTTTTGTTATATTTTTTTATTCATAAAAAACTTATGATAATACTTTCTTCTGTTTCTAAATTTTTTGGTCAAAAAAAAGCAGTTGATAATATTTCTTTTAAAACAAAAGAGGGAGAAATCATTGGTTTTTTGGGTCCAAATGGGGCAGGAAAAACAACTACCATGCGCTTAATTTTAGGTTATTTAAAACCTAATTCTGGAAAAATCTCCGTTTCCGGTCTTGATCCTGTGGAACAAAGAGTTGCGGTTTTAAAACAAGTGGGGTATCTGCCAGAAAACAATCCTTTGTATCAAGAGATGAAAGTTTTTGAGTATCTTGAGTTTATTGCTTTGGCAAAAAACGAAAAAAACTGGCAAGATATTGCCAAAGAAGTTGGGCTTTCTTCAGTTTTTAATAAAAAAATTGAAGAACTTTCTTTTGGTTTTAAACAAAGAGTTGGTTTAGCCGCTTCGTTATTTGGCAATCCTAAATACCTTATCCTCGATGAACCAACCTCGGGCCTTGATCCTTTAGAACAGGAAAAAATAAGAAACCTAATCAAAAAACTTGGCCAAAAAAAGACAATTATCTTTTCTACCCATATTCTTTCAGAGGCAGAAAAAGTGGCTAATCGGCTAATAATTATTCAAAACGGTCAAATCGTTTACGATGGTAAAAAACCAAAAGAAAAAGGTGGGGTGGAAAAACTATTTAAGAAAAAAGTAAAAAATTAAAATTTCTAAAAACAATTGTCATGAAAAATTTAATTAAAAAAGAATTAAATTCTTATCTTAATACCCCTTTAGGTTATATCATAACCATTCTCTTTGGTATTTTTGCCAACTTTTTTTTTGTAAAAGACCTTTTTATAACCGGCTCGGCCTCTCTTCGTCCTTTTTTCCTTCTTCTTCCCTGGTTTTTGTTAATCTTTGTTCCGGGACAAGCGATGCGTTCTTTTTCTGAAGAAAAAAGGACAAATACCATTGAAGTCCTTCTTACCCTCCCCTATCAAGAAACTCAAATTGTGTTGGCGAAGTTTTTAGCCAATCTTATTCTTTTTTTTATAGCTTTGTCTTTAACCTTAAGTCTTCCATTATCTTTGTCCTTTTTAACCAAAATTTATCTTCCTGAGGTTTTGGTTTCTTATTTAGGTGTTTTGTTTTTGGGAGCCTCTTTTTCTTCTTTGTCTTTATTTTTTTCATCGCAAACAAAAAATCAAGTGATTTCTTTTTTATCATCGGTGGTTTGTCTTTTTTTTCTTTTGCTTTTAGGGACTGACTTTTTTGCTTCTTTACTTCCCAAAAATTTACAAGAGTTTTTTGTCCCGCTTTCCCCTCTTTATCATTTTCAAAACTTTGTCAAAGGAATTTTAGATTTTCGCTCTTTGTTTTACTTTTTTTCTTTTACCTTTTTATTTTTATTTTTAACAGTTTTGGAACTTGAAAAAAGAAACTAAGATGACTTTTGCCAAAATTTTTAAATTGGAAAAAGTAGAAAAATGGGTGATTGTTGTCCTTTCTTTTTTGGTGTTTATTTTGGCCAATTATGTCGTTTCTCTTTTTTCTTTTAAAATCGATCTTTCCTTTGGTAAAGCCTATTCTCTTTCTTCTTCAACCAAAAAAATTATTAAAAACTTAGATGATGTTTTAAATATCAAGTTTTTCGTCTCATCGGATTTGCCAGTTCGTCTTTTACCTTTAAAAAACGAGGTTTTAGACTTTTTAAAAGAATATCAAAAGGAAGGTAAAGGCAAAATTATTGTTAAAATTTTGGATCCAAAAAAAGACGAAAGCGCCAAAAACCAAGCCCAAGAAGCTGGTTTACCCGCCCTTCAGTTTTCCGAACTTCAGCAAAACAAATACCAAGTCTCATCTATATACTTTGGTTTGGTTTTATCGTACGGGACAAAAAAAGAGATTCTTCCCCAAGTGACCAATTTAGAAGATTTAGAATATAACCTAACCTCCCTAATTTACAAAATGACAAAAAAAGAGGTTGAGAAAATTGCTATTTTGGGCAAAGAGGAAAAATTTAACCCTCAAGAAGATGATCTTTTAAGTTTTAAAAATGCCGCAAAACAACAGTTTGTCTTAGACTTTATCGATGTTTCAACTAATTCCGCCACCAAAGAAATCGACAAAACCTACAAAGCAGTTATTATCTTTGACAACAATCAAAAAGAATATGATCATCAAGAAACTACCGCCATAAAAAACTATCTTCAAAAAGGAGGAAAAGGTCTTTTTTTTGTTGATGGGGTTTGGGTAAAAGACAATCTTCAGGCTGTCCACGCCAAACACAATCTTTTTTCTGTTTTTGCCGATTTTGGCATCGAGGTTAAAAAAAATCTTCTTCTTTCTTCATCATCGGAATTGGTAAACTTTGGTAATCAACTTTTTCAATTTATTACCCCTTATCCTTTTTGGATAAAAACCAGTCTCTTTAGCCAAAATCAACCATTTTTTTCCAACATCCAACAACTTTTGTTTCCTTGGGTATCGCAGATAGAAATAAAAGATAAAAATAAAGCTTTGCCTTTAGTCTTTACCTCAAAAAAATCTTGGGAACAAAAAGAAAACTTTATTTTAGATCCGCAGAGCATTCCTGAACCAAACCCAAAAGATTTAAAACAGTTTATAATATCTTCTTA